>NZ_JBVAPG010000040.1:0-58129 GCF_055413685.1 Bradyrhizobium sp. LeoA1Lang
GCGCCGCATCTCACGCTGGGAGCACGAGGCCGTTCTGGAGAAAGTTCAGGCGAGGCTCGACCACAACCCCAATGCAATGGCTGTCCGCCGCCAGACAGCGGAGCATCCGTTCGGCACGATGAAGTGTTGGATGGGAGCAACGCACTTTCTTACAAAAAAGCTGCCGAAGGTGGCCACCGAGATGGCGCTCAACGTGCTCGCCTACAACCTGAAGCGCGTGATGATGATCGTGGGCGTGGGCGGATTGCTGGAAGCCATGCGGGCCTGAGGCCGGCCATTGCGCGACCAAATCAGCGCCTACCTGAAGCTCCAGGCTGCCACTGAGATGACAGGAGGTCGATTCCACCGAATTAGAAGCTCGGCGGCCACGAAATGCGCCAGTGCGCTCCAAGTTGCACCATTTTCACACGGCCTGGGCCCTTTGGCGACTTGTGCGTCCGATCGAAAGTCCGTTTCGCGCCAAGAGCGGTCGGTCCTGTAGCCGGACGGCTCCGGCGGCGGCCCACAGCAACGTATCTCAGACAAGTCGCGCCAACGGTCTCAATCATCGTTTGGAGTTGAGCAAAGGCCCGAGCGAGGAGTGCGACACTTTCAAGACCGAAGTCGCTCGTCAGCGCCCCCAATCCCTCCCCTTAGAGCTCTGATCGTCGCTCACGGCTGCTTCCGAGCGGTTGGGTAACTATGTCGTTGCGTTGCTCGCGCTCATCGCCCGCCGCACTCTGCGGCTTTTCAGGCTTCACTCGTCCAGAAGGTCCAGGAACTCTTCCGCCTTGCCAAGCGGCCCGACGCAGCGCTCGCTGGTGTGGACGACCCTATCGCCGTCGCGTTGGAACGATCGCGCTCTCGACTTTCGTAGCCGTCCCGGCAGGAATGTCGCGGCGACTGCCTCCTGACCGACATCCAATCTTACGATGCCGCGTCGCCTGCAGTCGATCCTGAGCCTTGCGGCAGCAAAGAAATCGCGGACTGCCGGCGGCAATTTGCCGAACCGTCGCTGCGTCTCCTCCTCCAAGTCATCCAGTTCGTCCTCACTTCGACACCTGGCCGCACGAGCGTAGATTTCCAGCCTGACCGGCTCCGATTGCACGAAGCTTGGGGGCAACATATCCGCGATCGGAAGATTGAGGTCGGGCACCCACAGGTCGGCGGCACTGTCGTGGGCTTTCTCCGAGGCCAGTTTCAGAAGGTGGCTGTAGAGCACGGGACCGAAGACCTGCACATGGCCCGACTGCCGCTCGGAAAGCAGATCCCCTGCCCCTCTGAGGTCTAGATCTCGAGCACTGATCGCAAAGCCCGCACCTGGCCTATTGAACTCCTCCAGAACAGCCAACCGTTTCTCGGATCGCTCCGAGTTTGAATCCGTCAACAGATACGCAAACGCGCGAATGCCACCGCGTCCCACCCTACCCCTGAGTTGATGGAGTTGCGCGAGACCGAACCGCTCGGGCCAGCAGACCACGATCGTGTTCGCACGTGGGATATCGAGACCGCTTTCCACGATATTGGTCGCCAGCAGAACGTCCGCGCGGCCTTCGACGAAACTCATCATCCGGTCGTCAATTTCGTCGGCAGACAATCTGCCATGGAGACAAACGATGCGAAGATCCGGGGCCATCGCTTGCACGCGCGCCAGCATCGGATCGAGATCCTGGATACGTGGACAAATCAAGAAGCTCTGCCCGTGACGTCTTTGTTCACGCGACAAGGCCGCGACGATGGCAGCGTCCGAAAGCGGAGCGATCTTTGTCAGGACGGGAAGGCGATGAGCGGGCGGAGACGCAATGACACTGAGATCCCTGAAGCCCGCGAGACCCGCCGCGAGCGTCCTCGGTATCGGCGTGGCGCTCATCCAAAGCGTATGGATACCCTTGGCCAGCTCTGAAAGCCTTGCCTTCTCTGCTGCGCCAAAATGCTGCTCCTCGTCGATGACAATCAGACCAAGGTCGGCAAACTTCACGTCCTTCGAGGCGAGAGCCTGCGTTCCGACCACAACCTTCAGCCTTCCGCTCTTTAGCCCTTCCCTCGTCCGCCGTGTCTCCGGCGCTGATGTGGCCCGCGACAGGCTTCCCACCTCAATACCGAACGGAGCAAACCGTTTGCGAAACGTCGCGGCATGCTGTCTTGCCAAAACAGTTGTCGGCACCGCGATTGCCACCTGTCTCCCCGACAGTACGACTGCGGCCGCCGCTCGCAAGGCAACCTCGGTCTTACCAAATCCGACGTCGCCGCAGATGACCCGATCCATAGGGTGCCCCGATGCGAGATCATCGAGGACGTCCCGAATGGCTTTCGCCTGGTCGACCGTCGTGAAATAGGGAAAACGAGCGACGAACCTCTCGTAAGCCGGGCCTGGTGGTACGAGTTTGGCTGCCCTCCGCCGGCGACGCTGACCGATATGTCTGGCGAGTTGCTTTCCGGCGATTTGAATTTCCTGCTCCGCCTCGGTGCGCCGAGCCCACCATGTACTCCCGTCGGCTTTGTCCAGCGTCAGCTCGCCGGGCTCCGATGCGTAGGGCCAAATCAGGGTCAGGTCGGCGGGCGGAACGAGAACGGCATCATCTCCTGCAAATACGAGCCGGATCGTTTCGTGCGACGATACGCCCCCCATCGCCACCGTCTGCAATCCATCGAGCAACGCCAGTCCTCGCTGCAGATGAACGACCACGGTGCCCGGCTCCGGCACATCTGCCCGGTCGAAGGCGGCATTCCAGGCCCTGGCCATGGGCTGCGGATGATGGGCCCTGCTCCCGAGCACATCGGAAGCCGTCACAACGACCAAGGGCTTCCGGCCAGCCTCGACAAATCCCGCATCGAAGTCGGCCAGAATCGCCGCTTCGCGATTGCGTCCGGCCGTCGCCTCGTTCCAGTTCGAAAAGCGCTCAGCCTTGACACCACTCATCCGCTCCATGGCGCGCAGATCTTCCTCCTGCGCCGCTACGAAGATGAGGCGCGAACCGGCGCGTCGTGTCTCGTCGACGAACGCTCGCAGAGCCTTTCTGGGTGAAGCGACCTTCGAAAAGTCCGGTGTGGGGATGAAAGCTGCCTTGCGGGACAGCACCTTCATGCGTTTGGTGGCCTGCTTCCATTCGCGCCTGCCAAGGTATTCGCGCTCCCTGTCCGTGCGACTGGCCGCCTCCTCGATCGTGCTCAACCAACTCTCGGCGTGCGCCGGAACCGTCGCATCGGCGATCCACTTGGCCCGGCCACAATAGTCAATCAGTGTCGCGCGCTTTCCGCGTTTGCTTCCGAACGCTAGGCGCTCCGACATCGGATCAATGACGAGCTCCTTCGCTTCGAAAACAACCTCGTGCTCTGTCGGGTTGAAGGACGAAATCCGCCGTATCACCTGGCCCGCATGTTCCACGCGGAATGGACCGAGTGCGCCGGCGGGAAATATCTCGAAAGTCTTCCCGTGGAACAGCGCGCTGCCAGGATACTCCGCCTCATCATCGAGGTCGTATCCGAGAACCTCCAGCCGCGACCGGAGGTCCTGCTCGGAGAATGTAGCGCCCACCTTCAGATGGAGACTTGAACGAGACCAAGCCGCCGGCGGCGGCAGGCGCTCCATCACCGCCTCCGCCGTGGACACCAGCAGGATTGGCTCCTCGGGCCTGGCGAGGCGCCGCAAGACCGAGCTCCGTCTGCCGGCGATTTCGTGTGACGGCTCCAACTGATCGAACGGCAGGGTGTTCAGCCGCGGAAAAACCAGCACCTCGCACGAGCGGTCGAGATCATGAATGACGCCGCCTAGCCGCTCGGCTCTGTTCTCGTTCTCGGCAAGAAAGACAATGCCATGGCTGCCAGACTTTCTCCATTGCGCGAGCAGATGGAGAGCCATCATGCCGAGCGGGGACGCAGAAGAGATCGCAGTCCGCGTAGGGGTCTTTCGTTTCTTTGCGCGACTCTCCGCAGGCGCCTTGCGGAGTTTCCCTCCAATCGATTCGCCCCTACGAACTAAAACCGGCATGACGATTCTTTGAGGGTTCGTTCAGGAGGCCAGCAAGCCTGAGACCTTCGAGAATGCCTTCGAGCCGCTGTTCCCGAATCATCGCGGCAAGCATTGAAACGGCGTCCGTTTGATGAACGGTGAAGTCAATGTCAGGCGATCTCTGAGACAAGATATCGATGAGCGTCGGCACATCAGCCTCATGATGGCGCAAAACCGAGACTGCTTCCTCCGCGAGATAGCCAGCGATATCTCCGTTGGGTGGCGGATCAAACTCGAACTCGGCCTCCGCGCGCTCCTTGATCGATCGTCGTATCCGCTCACTTTGCTGCTTTGTCGCCATCGAGAGCAGGAACACCGCATCCGCGAGCTTTTCCCGCGGCATGCTTCTCAACTCGGCAATCCGGGCCTGGATGTCCCCGCCGGAACTCTTGTTGCGCTCGTACCCTTGCTGTACCTGCCGTGCATCACGTGCGCGATATCTGCTCTTCTGCCTTCGAAACATCATCATGCTCTCCGACAGGCGATATATCGCGGCGAACTGGTTAGATGAAAGCGCAAAATTGCGAACTGCTGGGCGACAAGCCACGCCACTTTCTCGGGTCAGCGGTTCACTCCGCGCTAATGTAGATGTCAAAACACGTCTATTTCGCGATCCGCCTTGGTTTGCGCATCGTAGACCTTGACTTGCAGCATCGGAAAGCGCCGCTTCAAATCCTTAGCCCCGCCCTCAACGCCGTCCCTCGTTGCGAATTCAGTCTTCACACGACCATCCACGAGGATGGCATAACCGGTTGTAGGGAGATTTCGGGTTGATTTCCGCATATTCGACCCACGCCATGAAAATGGAGCTTCGCCTGCCTTAGGCTCTTAGCGCATAGGATGAGTCTCGCGGGCTAGACAAGACCAAACAACTGTGACTTCTGTTGGCAGCCATTCTGAGACATATGCGGGCGATGTCCGCTTTGCCCCAAGAGCTGCATTTCCCTGGCGCATTTTGTCCCGAGGCCGAACTGCCCCGTTGATGCGAACAGTCGGCTCCGCGGGCCGTCGAAGACGGTCGCCGATCACGACGAGCCGGGCGAACTGTCGAATCTCCTCCCGTCGCGACAAGCTTCGCCGTCAGCTCAGGGCCGATGCCGGCGGGATCTACCACGCAAGTGCGATGAGCGGCTTTGTGGTCATGTGATCCTCAACTTCTGCTGGCTCCTGTCTTCAGGACCTGGCGCGAGGGCCTTCTCGCGCGGTTTGCGCAGGACGTGCGCGATCTGCAGCGCGAGCGGAAGCAGCAACAGCGTCAGCCCGGCCAAGACAAGGCTCGTCACGAGAGGATTGGCAAAGAACACCCCGAGCGATCCCTTGGACATCAGCATCGACTGCCGGAAGGCATCCTCGGCCTTGTCGCCGATAACGATCGCGAGCACGAGCGGGGCCAGCGGATAGAACATCTTCTTGAAGAGATAGCCGATGACGCCGAAGCCGAGCATCATGACGACATCGAGATAGGAGTTCGACACCGAATAGGCGCCAACGACACAGATGATCACGATCAGGGGCGCAATGATGACGAACGGAATCCGCATCAAGGCCGCAAAGATCGGAACGGTGAGCAGCACGAGCGCGACGGCGACAATGTTGCCCACATACATGGAGGCGATCAGGCCCCAGACAAAATCCTTCTGGTCGACGAACAGCATAGGCCCGGGATTGAGGCCCCAGATCATCAAGCCGCCCATCATCACCGCGGCGGTCGCCGAGCCGGGAATGCCGAGCGACAGCATCGGCAAAAGCGCGCTGGTGCCGGCCGCGTGATCGGCGGTCTCCGGGGAGATGATCCCCTCGACTTCGCCCGTGCCGAAATGGCGACCACGCCGTGAGAAGCGTCGGGCGATCCCGTAGCTCATGAAAGACGCCGCGGTCGGGCCGCCCGGCGTGATCCCCATCCAGCATCCGATGGCCGCGCTGCGCAGCAGAGCGATGCCATGCCGCGGCAGGCGGACGACCGCGCGGAAGACTTCTTTCCAGTCAATCCTTGAGGAGACCCCGCGTGCGTGAAACTCCTCTTCGACGGCAACCAGCAGCTCGCCGATGCCGAATAATCCCATAACCGCCACGACGAAGCTCACGCCTTTCACCAGCTCATCGATACCCATTGTCAGGCGTACGCTGCCGGAGACGGTATCGATGCCGATCGCAGCAATCGCAAAGCCGATTGCCAGAGCGACCACCGTCTTGATCGGCGCCGCGCCGCCCATGCCAACGAAACTGGCGAAGGCGAGGAAATAGACGGCGAAGTACTCCGGCGGCCCGAAGGCGAGCGCGGCCTGCGCCACCCACGATGCGAGGAAGGTGATCAGAATGACCCCGACCAGGGCGCCGAACGCGGCCGAACCGAAGGCGGTGGCAAGCGCTGTCGTCGGCCTGCCGTCGCGCGCCATCGGATAGCCGTCGAAAGTGGTGGCGACCGACGACGGCTCTCCGGGAATGTTGAACAGGATCGAGGTGACGGAGCCGCCGAAGAGCGCGCCCCAATACATGCTCGAAAGCAGGATGATGGCCGAGACCGGCTGCATCCCGAAGGTCAGCGGCAACAGCAGCGACACGCCGTTCGGCGCGCCCAGGCCCGGCAGCACGCCGACGAGAATGCCGAGCAGGACGCCGATCACCATCAGCACCAGATGCGGCACGGTGACCGCGATCGTGAAGCCGTGCAGGAGCTCCTGGAGATTTTCCATTCGCTCTCCCCCTTAGAGCCCGAATGCGGCGGCGAGCGCGCCGTGCGGCAGCGTCACCTGGAACATGCGCTCGAACACCACATACAGCGCGAGCGGCGTGGCCGATGCCATCGCCAGCGAGCGAAGCAGCGATTGATGCCTCGGCAGCGCCAGCACAGCGAAGACGTAGCCGGCTGAGGCCACATACATCCCGACGATCGGGATCAGCGCCACGAAGAGAGCGGCAGGCACGAACAGCCCTGCGAGGCGGCGCAGCTCGGTTCCTGTGATGGCCACGGGAACGCTTGCCAGCGTGCCGCCCGGCAGGACACCGCGGGCGAGATTGTAGAGGCTGCCAGCAACGATGATCACACCGGTCAGGAACGGAAAGGTGCCGGCATCGACTCCGGCGGCCGCCCAGCCGATGCCGTTGTCGAAGCTGGACACCACCACGGCGACACCGAAGCCGCCGGTGAGAATGGCGGTTGCAATTTCGAGAGCACGGCGTGAGACCATCGATCTGCTCCAGCCCGGCGCTAAGCCCTGATAGCTTCGCTCGACGTGGCCGACCGGCTCACTTGACGAGCCACCCCTGCTCGGCCGCGACCTGCTTGATGTGCTCGAGGTCCTGCTTGATGTAGCTGTCGAACTCGGCCCCCGTCAGGAAGGTGTCGACCTGCGAGGTTTTCTCGATGTAGTCCTTCCATTCCGGTGTCGCTCGCACCTTCTTCATGAGTTCGACATAGAAGGTAGTCTGCTCCGGCGTGACCTTGCCGGGCAGCCAGACGGTGCGGGGCTGCTCATACTGCGAGATGTCGAGTCCCTGTTCGACACAGGTCGGCACGTCGCTCCAGCCTTCGGTCGCGGTGACCTTAGGCCCCTGCGACAGTCGCTTAGGACTGAAGACACAGAGCGGGCGCTGCGTTCCGCCGCGCCATTGCCCCAGGCTTTCAGAGGGGTTGTTGACGTGAGAGTCGATATGACCGCCCGCGAGCTGCACGGCGGCCTCGGCGCCGCTCTTGAACGGAATGTAGGTCAACTTGATGTGCCCGACTTTTTCCATCATACGGGTCAGCACCTCGTCGGTATCCTTCGACTGCGCTCCGCCCATCTTGAATTCATTCGCGGCCGCCGCCTTCAGATAGTCGCTGACCGTCTTGTACGGCGCGTCCTGCTTGACCCAGAGCAGGAACTCATCCTGCGCCATCGCGGCGATCGGAGTGAGATCGGTGTAGTTGAAGGCGACCTTGGACACGAGCGGCTGCTGCCATGCGTTCGACGTGCCGAAGATCACCTTGTGGGGATCGGCGGCCGAAGCCTTGCCGTACACATAACCTTCCGCACCGCTGCCGCCGCCCTTATTGACGACCACGATCGGCTGGTCGGTCAGCTTGTACTTGGTGATGATGTTCTGGACCGCACGCGCCAGATTGTCGGTGCCGCCGCCCGGCCCTGCGGTCGCGACGAACTCGATCGGCTTCTGCGGCTGCCAGGCCGCGCCCGCCGGAATCGTGCCGGCGAGCAGGATTGCGGCGGCAGGCAGCAGGAATCTCGACGTGACGTCCATGGTTTCCTCCGGCTGATTTTTTGCCTGTTTTGTTTGTCGTATCGGCCTATCGCGACGTTACACGAGCTGCTTTTATCGACCGATGGCTGCCGAGACGATTGCGCCTTCTTTCTCGAGCGCTTCGATCTGACTGTCATCGAACCCATACTCGGACAGCACCTCGCGCGTATGCTCGCCATAGACCGGCGCGCCAGAACGCACTTTCCCGGGCGTCACCGAGAACTTGACCGGGAGCCCAATCGTCTTCACCGGTCCGAGCGTCGAATGCTCGACCTCCACGACCATCTCGCGCGCAAGCGTCTGCGGATCGTTCAGCGCTTCCAGCATGTCGTGGACAGGACCGCATGGCACGCCCTTCCCTCCCAAGACCGTGAGCCAGTGCGCCCGTGTCCCCGCGCGGAAGCGCTCGCTCAAGACCGCTTCGAGCTCCTTCAGATGCGCCATGCGATCAGCGCCGGTCACGAAGCGCGGATCGGATGCAAGCTCGGTTGCGCCCAGCGCCTCCAGCATCAACAGCCAATTCTTGTTATTGGCGCCCCCGACAACGAGCCAGCCGTCCGAAGCCTCGAATGCCTGGTATGGCGCGTTGAGCGGATGCGCCGAGCCCATCGCGCGCGGCGCCGTGTTGGTGGCGAGCGCGATGGTCGATTGCCAGTAGGTCTGCACCAGCGCCGCCTCATACAGCGAGGTCTCGACCCACTGCCCTTCACCGGTCCTCAGTCGATGCGTGTACGCAGCCAGGATTCCCATGCAGGCCAAGAGGCCCGCGGTAATATCCGATAGGGGTGGACCACACTTCACAGGCGGGCCGTCTGGCCGCTCGCCAGTGAAGCTCATGATCCCGCTCATGGCCTGGGCGACCAGATCGAAGCCGCGGCGATGCTTGTAGGGTCCGGTGCGGCCGAACCCCGAGAGCGAGCAATAGATCAGCGCCGGGAACTCATCGTGCAACGCCTCATAGCCGAAGCCCAGCCGCTCCATCGCACCCGGCGCGAAATTCTCGACCAGCACATCGGCACGTGCGATCAGCCGCCGCAGCACCTCTTTGCCGCCGGCGGTTTTCAGGTCCAGCACCACGCCACGCTTGTTGCGGTTCATCATCAGGAACGAGGCCGCCTCGTCGCCAATCTTCGGCGGCACCGAATGGCGCGTGTCATCGCCGTTCGGCCACTTCTCGATCTTGATGACATCGGCGCCCATGTCGGCGAGCATCAGCGTGCAGGTCGGTCCCGCCATGACATGGGTGAGGTCGACGACCTTGAGGCCGGCGAGCGGTCCTTGCGGGCGAGCAGCGGACTGCGATTGGTTGCCTTGCATCGTCATATCCCTATCGCCCGCGCCATTGCGGTGCGCGCTTGTTGAGAAACGCATCCAGCCCCTCGCGAAAATCCTCGCTCATGTAACACATGACGATGAGGTCCTCGCCCTCATCGCGCGTCAGCCGCTTCTGCAAGCGTGCGACCGCCTGCTTTGTCGCGCTGAGCGTCAGCGGTGCGTGGCCGGCAAGGAGCCGAGCGACCTCATCGGCACGCCCGTCGAGCGCCGCGAGATCGTCGACCACCTCCGTGAGCAGGCCGATCGCCGCGGCCTCGGCGGCTTCGACCAGCCGCGCCGTGAAGATCAAATCCTTGACGCGCGCCGGTCCAACAAGGGCGGTGAGCCGGCTGACATTCGACATCGACAGGCAATTGCCGAGCGTGCGGGCAATGGGAAAGCCGATCCGCGCGCTTCTGGTGCCGATGCGCAGATCGCAGGCCGCGGCGATGCCGGCACCGCCGCCGGTGCAGAAGCCGTTGATCGCGGCGATCGTCGGCACCCTGCACTGCTCGAGCGTGGTGAGCACGCGGTCGATACGGTTCTCGTAATCGAGTGCGTCCTGCGGCGTCGTGAAGGCGCGGAACTGGTTGATGTCCGTTCCCGAGGCGAAGGCCTTGTCGCCAGCGCCGCGAAGCACCAGCACCTTGATTGCCTGATCGCTGTTCGCCTGCTCGCAGATTTCGGCGAGCCGCTCGTACATTTCGAAAGTGAAGGCGTTTCTGGCCTGAGGACGATTGAACGTGACCCGTCCAATGCCGCTCGCGACCTCGAAAACGAGATCTTCCGCCACGTCCTGATCCATTTCCTCGATCCAATCGTTTTCACAATTTTGAATGCAAAATTTGGGTTTATCAAGCTGGAACTGCCGCCATCCTGTAGGTATTCTTCCATTTTGAATTCAAAATTGGAGGCTCGACGAAATGCTGCATGAGGAGGTCGTCAGCCGCATTCGCGCGATCCTGCTCGACGGCGAAATACCGCCTGGCGCTCGGATTCCCGAGCGCGATCTATGCGAAAGGCTGCAGATCTCGCGCACGCCGCTGCGCGAAGCCCTCAAAGTGCTGGCGGCCGAAGGCCTTGTGCAGTTGCTGCCAAACCGCGGCTCCCGCGCAGCCAGGCTTACCGACAAGGACATGCGTGACCTGTTCGAGGTCTGCCAAGGGCTCGAAGCCCTGGCCGGCGAGCTTGCGTGTGAGCGCATCACTGAGGAAGAAATAGGTGAGATTGCCGCTGCGCATGCCGCGATGGCACATCATTATCGTAACAGCGATCTGATTCAGTACTACCGCTGCAACCGGGCCATTCACGAGGCGATCGTTGCGGCGGCCGGCAATCCCGTGCTCATCGGTCTGTACAATTCGGTCACGGCGCGTATTCGGCGCGCGCGCTATGTCACGCCGATGACATCCGACCGCTGGGCGTTAGCGCTTCATGAGCACGAAGCGATCCTCAACGCGCTGCAGCGTCGCGACGGCGTCGGCCTCTCCCATATCTTGCGCACCCATCTCCGTCACAAGCGCGAGGAGGTTCTGCAGGCGGGGTTCGCCGAGGCGGAAAGCGGCGATCCCACCATGCCGGATCGAGTCCGGGTCTGAAATCGGCTAGCCTGTTCTCAGCAGGCGGCCAGTGGCTCATCCTAGCAGAGCCTTCGGAAGCTTATGCATGATTTCCATCACGCCAGGCGCTCCCTCGCCGGGCGTCAGGTGCGCCGTAGCCGCCTTAGCGGCGGCGGATGGATCCTGTTCGAGAATGGCCTGGAGGATCAGGCCATGATATTGATAAGCTTTACTGATGTAGCCCATCGCATCGAACGAATGATTGCGATAGGCGCTGGTTCGCGTGCGCATCCGCAGGATCTCCTGACGGAGATACGGATTGCGGGATCCCGCGTACAGCACCTCATGAAACGCCATGTTGGCCTGCTGCCAGCCGAGCGCGTCGTTACGTTCGACAACGCTGCGGGACGCCTTATGGGCGTCAGCCAAGGCCTCGCGCTCCTTGCTAGTCATGCGTTCGCAGGCGTAGCGGGCCGATAGGCCTTCGAGCTCCGCCAGCAACTCCCACACCGACAGGAGCTGCGCGAAGTCCATCTTCGAGACGATGGCGCCGCCGCGGGAGATACTGGACACCAGCCCCTCGGCCTTGAGGCGCAGAATGGCCTCGCGCACCGGCGTACGCGACACGCCGAACTGGCTCATCAGGTTTTCTTCGTCGACCGGATCCCCAGGCAGCAACTCGCGCTGGCTGATCTGCCTTTCGACAACACTGTAAATGCGGTCGCTCACCTTCATTTCGGTCACTACATGGGTCCTGGGCAACTTCGGAAGGCGATCGTCCGGGCCATGGTCGACACGTTTCGGTCCCCGACGTAAAAGGAAATAGCTTCAGTTCGAATAGCGATCGCGCTTCAGTCTGCCTCCATGCATGATCTCCACGCAAAGCGCGTTCCATCATCGACGGGAAACCGGTACCCGGTTTCCCCCAATCCAGGCAAGCCGATCAGAGCGTCAAGTTGACAGTTACGGTCTTCAGCCGCGAAAAGCCCTCGAGCATCGAACCCAGCGACATTTCCTTGCCGAGCCCGCTCTGCTTGAACCCGCCATAGGGCTGGCCCATGATCTGGCCCTTGCCCTGGTTGACCTGGACCCAGCCGGAATCGATCTCATGGGCCATGCGGATGGCGCGCGACGTGTTGCGTGAGAACACATAGCCGGCCAAGCCGTAGTGGCTGTCATTGGCCATCTTCAGCACCTCGACCTCGTCGCTCCATGGGATCGCCACCAGCACCGGGCCGAAGATTTCCTCCTGCGCGAGACGCCAGTTGTTCGACGTGCTGGCGAACAGCGTCGGTATGGTGAAATAGCCGGCGCTCAACGGGCCCTCCTTCGGTGGCAGGCCGCCGGCGATCAGCTTGACGTCCTTGTTCTTGATGCCGTCTTCAATGTAACCGCAGACCCGACCATATTGCTTATTGTTGATCAGACTCCCCATGTCGGTGGCTTCGTCGAGCGGATTACCGATCTTGTAGCTGTTCGTCAGCGCGACCAGCTTGTCGAGAAACTTGTCGTAGATCGACCGGTGCAAGAACAGGCGCGATCCGGCGGTGCATGACTGGCTTTGCCGCGTGAAGCGCATCGCGGATGCAACGCCCTGGACGACCCAATCCTCGTCGGCATCTTCGCAAACGATAGCTGGACTTTTGCCGCCAAGCTCGAGCGATACCGGCACGATGCGGTCCGCCGCGCCAGCCAGGATGCTGCGGCCGACCGCGGTCGAGCCGGTGAACGACACCTTGCTGATGCGCGGATGGGTGGCGAGCGCTGCGCCGCATTCTGGACCAAGGCCGGTCACGATATTCAACACGCCTGGCGGCAGATGCCGATTGCAGATTTCGGCAATGAACAAGGCGGCGAACGGCGCGTCTTCGGCCAGCTTGAGCACCAGCGTGTTGCCGGCGCACACGGCCGGCGCGATCTTGATCGACGACAATGTCGCCGGCGCGTTCCAGGGCACGATCGCGCCAACAACGCCGAGCGGCTCACGCCTCGTGTAGCTCAATATGTCATCGCCCAGCGGCAGCGTATCGCCCTTCAGTTCGCTTGCCAGACCGCCAAAGTAGCGGAAGACCTCCACGCAGGTCAGCGCCTCCGGACGCGCCTGGGTACGCAGCGCATTGCCGGTTTCGTGGGCGATGATGCGGGCCAACTCTTCAACGCGGACTTCAAGCTCGTCGGCGATCTTGAGCAGCGCCCTGCCGCGCAGAGACGGCGTCACCTTCTTCCAGCTCACGAAGGCCTTTTCCGCAGCGATCACCGCGCGTTCGACATCCTGCCCGGACGCGCGCGGGGTGTGGGCAATCGTCTTCTTGGTGGCGGGGCATTCGACCGCCAGCGTGCGACCATCGACGCTGCCGACCCATTCGCCATTCAACAGTTGAAGCGTCGGTCCAAGGCGCACGGAGCTGTCCGCCTCGCTCACGGATGCCTTCAGCCTTCCATTGATTTGCACTTGTACAGTCATGGTCTTTCCTTCCATCGTTATAGCGACCACCGGCCGAGCCGCATCCTTCATGAGCAGCCGGCGGAGCGATCAGGTGGCACGTACGCCCCTGTCGGCAGCGGCTTTCACGGCCGTTCTCTCGGCGCTTTTCGGAGCAGTTCTATCGGCAGCTTTCCTGGCCTCGCGCCGATTGCCGATGATCTTCATTAGTGAGCCGACGATCCCATTCGGCATCAAGGTCATGCATGCAATCAGGATACCACCATAGACCGCACCGGAGAACGCCTGACCGAGATCCGAGGCATAGGACGGCACGAACTGCAGGAACAGGCCGGCGACCAAAGCTCCCCAGATCGTTCCGAGCCCGCCCACGACGATCGCCGCCAGGAAGCTGATCGACAGCATCAGCGTGAACGAGTCCGGGCCAATGAAACCGATCGTAAAAGTCGCAAGTGCGCCACCAACGCCCGCCAGCATCGAACCGGCCCCGAACACGATCACCTTGAGTCTGTTGACATCTACGCCCATCGACGACGCGGCGAGTTCGCCTTCGCGGATGCCGGCCAGCGCCCGGCCATTACTGCCGCCGACGAAGTTCCTGACCAGCCAGAAGACAACGACGGTGAACGCCAGCACCATGTAATAGATCCATGCGTCCTGGCCCAGCGTGAACCATGCCGGCGGCACCGGCTTGTCGACCATCAGGCCGGCCGCGCCGCCGGTATAGGCCTTGAACTGCTTGACCAGCGGGACGACGGATACGGCGAGGATCAGCGTGATCAAGGCCAGATACAGTCCCCGCAGCCGTTTGGCCGGATAACCCGCCAGCACGCCGGCGATGAATGTGACAACTGCCGCAATCAGGACCGCCAGGACATCGTTGACGCCCAGATACGCGACGCTAAGCACGGCGGCATACGACCCCAAAGCAAAGAAGGCATTGTGGCCGAGCGAGACCTGACCGACATAGCCGGTGATCAGGTTGAGGCCCAGCGCCGCCACGGCATAGGTCATCACGCCGGTCAGTTGGAATGTCTGATACTCGGGGATCACGAGCGGCATGCCGAGCAGGATCACTGCCAAAACGAAGCCGACGCCGATCTTTGTGACGACCACCTCGCCATGCCGGACCGATTGCGTGGCGGGAATTCCGATGCTGCTCATACGCGTACCACCACGGTGCTGCCGAACAGACCTTCAGGCTTGATGATCAGCACAGCTACGATCAGCATCAGCGGCAGCAGGATCTGCAGATCGGAACCGAGCCAGGGAAGATAAGCCATCGATAGTGCCTGCGAGATGCCGACGATGGCGCCGCCAACAACCGCGCCGCGATAGCTCGTCAATCCGCCGACCACGGCCGCCGCGAAGGCGTAGATGATGATGGCGCCCATCATGTTGGGATCGAGCGTCAGCTTCGGTCCGACCAAGAGGCCCGAGACCGCCCCGAGCCCGGCTGCCAGTCCCCATCCGATCGCCATCATTGCCGTGAACGGGACGCCCACCAGCATCGCGGAGGTGGCGTTGGAGGCCGAGGCGCGGAGCGCGGTGCCGAGCCGCGTATGCTGCAACAGCAGGAACATGCAGGTCGAGATCGCAATCAGAAGCGCGATCGTGCCCAGCAGTTCGGCATTGAACCGAAACGCGCCAATGGCGAAGCTCTTCTCGGGGAACGGGCTCGGCAATGAGAGCTGCAGAAATCCCCAGATCGCGCCGTCGAAGCTGTTGAAAGCCAGGAACAGGCCGAGCGTCACGATCACGATCGTCAATTCATCCCGGTGCTGAACCCACCGGACCAGCAGCAAGTAGGCCAGCACGCCGACCACCATCGACAGGATGATTGCGATGAGAAACGACCACCACAGCGGCACGCCCCAATCGACCATCTGCCAGGCGAGATAGGCGGAGAATGTCGCCATCTCGCCTTGGGCGAAATTGGCGATGTTCGTCGTTCGGTAGATCAACACCAGGGCAAGGCCCAGCGACGCGTAGATCGCGCCATCCCCGATGCCGTTGACGATCTGCTGAAAGAAGTACTGCATCGTCAGCTTCTCTATTCAGTTATTGGAGTAGCCTGCATGCGCCAAGACCGGTCGCGGATAATCAGTTACCAAGATAGGCAGCGCGGACGCCGTCGTTCTTGGACACGTCTCGGGCCGTGCCCGACAGCACCATCGAGCCGGTCTCAAGCACGTAGGCGTCATTGGCAATCTCCAAAGCCAGATTGGCGTTCTGCTCGACGATCAGCATCGCGATGCCTTGCAATCGGTTGACGCGTTGCAACGCCTCGTAGAGGTCATCGATGATGACCGGCGCGAGCCCGAGCGACGGCTCGTCGAGCAGCATTGCCCGCGGCTTGAGCATCAGCGCCCGGCCGACGGCCAGCATCTGCTGCTCGCCGCCGCTGAGGCTGCCAGCCTTCTGCTTGCGGCGCTCGCGCAAGCGAGGAAACAGGGTGTACATCTGGTCGATGTCGGCTGCGATCTCAGCCTTGTCGCGGCGACGGAAGGCGCCGACCGCCAGATTGTCCTCGACGGTCAGGTCGCTGAAGGTGCCGCGTCCCTGCACGCCGTGGGCGATGCCCAGGCGCGCGATCCGGTCGGGGCCTAGCCCCTTCAGGTCCTTGCCATCCAGCAAGATCTGCCCGGTATATTTGACCATACCGCTGACGGCGCGCAGCGTCGTCGTTTTGCCTGCACCGTTGGCGCCGAGCAGCACGGCGATACTCCTTTCGCCGACCGCGAGCGAAACGTCGTGCAGCACCGGAATGCGCCCGTAGCCGGCGCTAATGCCCTTGATCTCGAGAACGCTCACGCTGTTTCCCCAAATAGGCCTGGATGACGCGGGGGTCCGCCTTGACGTCGGCCGGCTTGCCTTCGGCGATCTTGTTGCCGAAGTCCAACACGATGATGTCGTCCGAGACGCTCATCACCATGCCCATGTGATGCTCGACCAGCAGCAAGGTCAGGCTGAATTCGTCGCGCACCCGGACCAGCGTGTGGGCGAGTTCATCGACCTCCGAGTGCGACAGCCCGCCGGCCGGCTCGTCGAGCATCAAGAGCGAGGGACGAGACGCCAGCGCGCGGGCAAGCTCGACCCGCTTGAGCGTCGGATAAGGCAAGCTGTCGATGCGTTCATTGTGCAGGTGATCAAGCTGCAGGCGCGCCAGCAACTCCATCGCCGCGCGGCGCTGGGCGGCTTCTTCGGACCGAAGCGACACCGGCACGAACGGCGCGCGCAAGAGCGAGGTGCGACCGTGGTGATAGCCTCCGAGCATCACATTCTGCAGAACCGTTAGCGATTTCATCAGCGCCAGATTCTGGAAGGTGCGAGCGATGCCGAGTTTCGCGATGTCCTTGGACCGATAGCGTGTGATGTCAGTCCCGTCGAAGGTGATCCTGCCGTCCGTCGGATCGTAGAGCCGGCTGACGCAGTTGAACAAACTGGTCTTGCCGGCGCCATTGGGGCCGATCAGGCCGCAGATGACGTCCCGCCCGACCTGGAACGATAGCGCATTGATCGCAACGAGGCCGCCGAACCTGAGCGACAGATTGTCCACCGCCAGCTTCGGCGGCGCCGTCGCAGCCGGCGCCTTCCGCGGGGACAGATGAGCCGTTGAGCCGTTCATGTGATCTTCGTCCCCACGGTGAGGGCTAAAGAGAGTTGCCTCGACAATCCCGGGCGTTACAGGCCGAGTGCAGCTTCAGCCTGTTTGGCGACGACTGTCATGTCCGAGCCGGGCGCCGCGCTCGCCAGCGCCTTGGTCCAGATCGCGGCCACCGTGCGCGAGAGCTGGGCATCGGATCCCATCGCGTCGAACAGCGACATTGCCACACGGACATCCTTCTCCATCAAAGCGAGTGCGAAGCCGAACTGGAAGGTGCGGTCGATGACCGCCTTCTGCCAGACATGGGTGGTCTGAAAGCTCTGGCCGGACGACGCATCGATCGCTTTGAGCATCGTCGTCGGATCAAGGCCGAACTTGGCGCCGACCGCGAAGACTTCGCTGGTGGCGGCGAAGGCCGTGGCGGCGAGCAAGTTGTTCAGCGCTTTGACCGCATGGCCCGACCCGACCTTGCCGACCAGGAAGACCTTGGCGCCCATCTTCTGCAGCACCGGAAGCGCCCGATCGAAATCAGCCTGCGCACCTCCGACCATGATCGCCAGGCTTGCGGCCTCCGCCCCTTTGACGCCGCCGGAGACCGGCGCGTCAATGAAGCGGATTCCCTTCTTGGCGGCGATCTCCGCGTTCGCGACCGAATTGGTCGGCGCGGACGAGCTCATGTCGATCACCATGGAGCCGGCGGGCAGATAATCGAGCAGGCCCTTGCCGCCATCGGCGCCGTGCAGCACCTGGTCGACGATCGCGCTTGTCGGCAGCATGAGGATCACTGCATCAGCCGAGCTCATGCCGCTCACACCGTCGACGATCCGGCCGCCGCTTGCCTTTGCGGCCTCGGCCGCACGGGCCGCATCGGTATCGTAGACGAGAATGTCCGCAATCCCCTTCAGATGCTTCACCATCTGGCTGCCCATGGCGCCCAGCCCGATGAATCCGATGGTCTTGAATGTGTTGTTGGTCATGGACGTTGTCTCCTCGTTACGACGTGTCATTGCGACTTGGCTGGTGGCTCGTAGAGCGGCGTCTTACCCTCGTAATTGAGGACAGGACCGACCGGCACGAACTTCACGCCGTCGAACTGGGATATCTGCACGGACTCGATCGGGTAGCCGTCTTCGGCACCATTGGTGTTCAGCGTGATGCCGTCGAGCATCAGCGGCTCCTTCTGGTTCTTCATGCTGCGGGCTGCCTTCATGAAGGCCTCGCGGGTCGGCTGCTCCATCCGCTCGAACAGCCCCTTGGTCGCGTGGCAGGCGTACCAGCCGGCCGCCGCGTTTTGGTCGGCGGGATTGAGCGAGCCGCCATATTGCTTGAGCTTGGCGATGTAGAGCTTCATGTCTTCGTCGTTGGCATAGGCCGGGTTGGTCTGGTCCTTCATCCACTGGCCGCTGTAGACGCCCTTGGCGGTCTCGACGCCGGCCGGCTCGAACACGCCACCGATGCTCGATCCGACACCCCAGATGATGTGCACCGGCCTCCAGTTGATCGCCGCCATCTGCTTGAGAGCCTGCACGACGAATTTTGGCGTGGTGGCGTCGACGAACAGATCGGCGCCCGAAGCGGCAAGTCGGCTGATCTTCGCGTTGATCGTCGGTTCGCTATAGGTGTGTTCTTCGCGAGCGACGATGTTGAGGCCAAGCTCCTTGGCCGACTTCAGGAACGCATCGGCAAAGAACGGACCGCCGCTGTCATCGTTGAGCAGCGCGATCTTGGCGTCCGGGAATTTCTGCTTGATGAACGCCGCGTAGATGGCGGCTTCGGTGTTATAGGCGAGCCACGCGGCCATGGTCCAAGGGTTCTTTTCGACCTCGGACTTTGCGCCGAACATCGGGCCGCCCGTTGCGATGAACATCTGCGGCACATGCTCGGCATTATAGTACGGCCGCGATCCAAGATTGGCGCCGGTGCCGACATTGCCGACGACCGCGAACACCTTGGACTGGCTCACCAGCCGACGCGCGTTCTGCACCGCACGCGCGGGCTCCATCGCATCATCCAAGATCTCAAGCCGAATCTTGCGCGTCTTGCCGTCGCCGAACTTGACGCCGCCTTGCTCAGCATTGAGGTAATTGAAGCACGCTTCCGTGCCGCGGGCGATCGCGCCGTAACCCGCATTCGGGCCGGACAATGCGGCCGAGATGCCGATCACAATTTCAGTGTCAGTAATGCCATTCTCTGCGTGCGCCGGTGCGACGATGGTGGCTGCACCCACCCCCAACGCTAACGACAACAGACAACCCCACGCATCGCGTGGCCGCGCGTGCGACATCGTCTTCCTCCCTGATATTTTTTGGATGCTGCGCACCCTTAGCGCGAATTAAGACACGAAGTATTTTTTGGATCAAGATATATATATTTATAAAGCGCCTAAGGATATTGCGCTGCGACGTGATCCGGACGCGCCGATCCGACGAAGGTCATTTGTTCGGGCTTCAGCATCTTCTTCAGTCGCGACTGAGGAACGTCAGCGATGACACTCCTATCGTGCGGCGGGACCGCAGTCGTCGTAATCAGAGGAACTTTATTCGACTCCGTTGGCGATAGCGATCCGCAGACACATCAATTACGACCTGACCGCATCGACCACGTGCCACTGCAGCAACGAGTATGGCGGATCGGAATCCGGATGATGCTCGAACACGCCTTTAACATCCGCTCCGATCAAGACTTCCTGCAGGGGATCACCTAGCACGTTGCCCACCATGCGGACGCCGCCGGCCTGCGGAATCTCCACGAGCACGACGAGGTACGGACCATGCTGGTTGAGCGCCGCATGCGAAGGATGCCACACACGCTCCCAACTGAAGATACGGCCGCGCGGCTCGACCTCGACCCACTCGGGATCGAAGGCGTGGCAGCGATGACAAATCCATTCCGGTCCGAATTGCCAGGTTTGGCAATGGCTGCAGCGCTGCACCAGAAGCCGGTTTTGCCGCAAGCCTGCCCAGTAAGGCGCCGACAAGCCATCGGGCTCGGCCACCGGAACCGGCAGGCCTTTCGGAAGATAGGTCGCGCTTGCGCTGCTGCTCATAACGTTGCACTCGAGCCGAGAAGAAGATTGCTGACCGGCGTCACCATCGGGCCACCGATGACCATTGCCACATCATTCCGTGCGACCTGGTTTGACGATGTGCCGCGCACCTGGCGCACGGCCTCGAGCACAAGCCCGAAACCATGCATGTAGCATTCGGCGAGATTGCCGCCGCTGGTGTTGAGCGGCAGCCGGCCGGAGGGCGCGATCAGGTTCTCGAGGGTGAGAAAGTCGTTCGCCTCCTCCGGCCTGAAGAAGCCATGCTCCGCCAATGCCATCACGACCCCGCCGGTGAAGTTCTCGTAGCTCTGGACCACGCCGATATCGGATGGGCCGAGGCCAGCCATCCGGTAAAGGTCGAGCGCCACCGTATCGAAGCTGGCACTGGCATAGAGCGGCGAATTGTGCGGAATCGCACCCGTGCGATGCCCCGATCCGACGGCTGCACCGAGCACGTAGACCGGCTTCTGGCGGAAGTCCTTCGCGCGCTCCTCGGGCACGAGCACGAGCGCCGCCGCACCGTCATTCTCCATGCAGCAATCGTAGAGATGAAAGGGCTCCACGATCCAGCGCGAAGCATCGTATTTCGCCGGATCAAGCGGCTTGCCATGCATGACCGCGCGCGGGTTCGCCTGCGCATGGTGATAGGACGCCAGCGCAATCGCGCGAAGGGCTTCCTGCCGCACGCCATGGTCATGCATGAAGCGGCGCACCCGCATGGCGAAGCGCTGCGGCGGCGCGAGCACGCCATACGGCATCAGGTAGGCTTTCTCGCCCGAGATGTTATCGATGCCCGTGGTCTGCCCGAAGCGGCCGTACTGGCCCTGCGCCAGCGATCGGAACGCGACCACGCAATCGGCGAGACCGGCCACGATCGAAGCCGCCGCATTCGCCACCGCCGCGCAGCACCCTCCACCGCCTCCGCCCCACTGCATCGTCGCAGTGCGCAGCCTGTGCGTGCCGAGCGCGGCGGCAAGCCGCGACGCATCGCTGCGGTCGTCGCTGTACGAGGCGAAGCCGTCGATGTCGCGCGGATCGAGCCTGGCATCATTGCAGGCGGCGAGGATCGCCTTCAGCGCGAGCTTGAATTCCGCGTCCGGCGAGGCGCCGTGCCGATAATACTCGGTCTCGCCGATCCCGATGACGGCAACGCGGCCCCTGAGCGTACGATCGCTCCGCCCGCTCATGCCTGCTTGTCCGCCGACGCCGGCTGGCGACGAGCGCCAAGCCCGCCCTCTTCCGCAAGGCGTGCCAGCCGCGCGTCGTCGTAGCCGAGCACCTCGCGCAGAACTTCCTCCGTGTGCTGGCCCACGGCCGGCGCAACGACGGGATCCACGACCGGGGTTTCAGAATATCGGATCGGCAGGCTCACATTCGGCACCCATCCAACCGTGGGATGCGGGATGCGTGTCACGATCGCACGCTCCCGCGCTTCCGGAGAACGAATGGCCTCGCCGACGCTGCGCACCTGCCCGCAGGGCACGCCCGCCGCCCGCATCCGCGATTGCCAGTACGACCATGGCTGCTGCGCGAACGCTTCACCAAGGATCGCGAACAATTCGTCGCGCCGGCGGATGCGTTCGGGGCCGGTCGCGTAGATTTCGGCCGTGGCCATGTCGGCGCGGCCGATCACCTGCGCCATCAGCCGCTGAAAGATCTTGTCGTTGCCGCAGTTGATATAGAAGGAGCGGTCTTGCGCCTGGAACACGCCCGACGGGCAGGTATCGGGAGACGTGTTGCCGTGCCGCTGTGTATCAGCGCCGCTGAACAGATGTTGCAGCGTGGCGTAACCCGTCATCAGCACCGCGGTGTCGAACAGGGACACCTCGATGGCTTGCCCGACACCGCTGCGCTGGCGCGCGACCACCGCGCCGAGGATCGCATTGGAGGCCATCATCGCCGTAGAGATATCCATGACCGGCGACAAGGCGCGCACGCCTTCGCGATCGGCATAGCCGTTCATGGACACGAACCCGCTCTCGACCTGCGCGATCGGATCGAAACCGAGCCGATCGGCAAAGGCGCCGTCCCGGCCATAGGCCGACACCGAACAATAGATGATGTCAGGTTTGATCCTGCGGCAATTGTCGTAATCGAGGCCCAGTCGCTTCATCACGCCGGTCGAGAAATTCTCGACGACGACGTCCGCCGTGGCAATCAGTTCACGCACAACCTTGAGGCCTTCCGCCGACTTCAAGTCGACCGCGACGCTGCGCTTGTTGCGGTTGGTCCAGAGAAACGGAGCGCCGTGCCTGAGATCGGGATGCAAGGGCGGATAACGGCGAAGATCGTCGCCCTTCTCCGGCGCCTCGATCTTGATGACCTCCGCGCCCATGTCGGCGAGAATCATCGTGGCGAGGGGACCGGCGATGAAGTGCGAGAAATCGATCACCCGAATTTCATCCAGCGCTTTTGGCGCATCGGAGCGACGAGGCGCATGTTCCGGAAATTCCGCTTCCAGCTGATCCAGCATCTTTCATCCCTATCGGTTGGTCGTTCAGATATCCGAGATCGGCGCCGCCTTCCGTGAATGCGCGCGGCCGCTGCAGATGGTCCGTCAGTTGTTCCTTGCCTGCTGGAGCAGCGAACATCCGCCTTCATCGAGCGGCCGAAACGCTTCGGGCCCGGTGAGCACGCCGACCTGCTCCAGGAGGTCCCATTTGCTCTTCGATGCTGTGGGCGATTTGACGCGGAAGATGTACATGTTGTGGATGGCGCGCCCGTCCGGACGGACGACGACGGGCCCGAACAGATCGTCGTCGATCGGCTCGCGCTTCATCTCGTGGATGATCGCCTGGGCGTCATTCGTTCCTGCAGCCAGAGCCGCATTCAAATAGGCGCGTATGGACGAGTAGACGCCGGCGTGGAATGCGGTGGGCGAGTGCCCGTGCTGCCGTTCGCCGAACCGGGCCGACCAGGTCCGACTGGCGTCGTTCAGATCCCAATAGAACGGCTGGGTGATGATGAGCCCCTGCGCTACCGAAAGGCCGCTCGACTCGACGTCATTCGTCGTGGTGAGCAGCGCCGCGAAGGTACGCCCGTTCTGCTTCAGCCCGAACTCCGACGACTGCTTGATCAGATTGATCGTGTCGCCACCGGCGGTGGCGAAGGAGATCACCTCGGCGCCGGAGCCATCCGCCTGCAGAATGAAGGACGCATAATCGGCGTTGTCGATGGGAACATTGACGGAGCCGACGACGGTGCCGCCGCCCGACTTGATCACCGACGTTCCATCGCGAACCATGGATTTGCCAAGCGCATTGTCGGTCGCGATGAAATACCATTTCTTGCCGCCGTGATGCACAAGGTAGTCGCCGATGGTGTGCGCGGCGGCCCAACTGTCGAAGGTCCACTGGATCGTGTTGGGCGAACAATATTGTCCGGTAAGATCGGACGAAGCGGCGCTTGACGCGATCAGCGCCGCCCTGGTGCCGCGGACGACCTCGTTCACGGCGAGGCCCACGGCCGAGTTCGGCACGTCGGCAATCGCGTCCACCTTGTCCTGATCGATCCATCGCCGAGCGATACCGGCGCCGACGTCGGCCTTGTTCTGGTGATCCGCCGAAACGATCTCGACCTTGAAGTCGGGATGTTGCTTCATGAAATCCTCGGCAGCCATTTTCGCAGCCGTCACCGATCCTGCGCCGGCGTTGTCGGAGTAAGGACCGGAGGCATCGTTGAGGACGCCGATCTTCATCGACCGCGACGTCTGCGCCGACGCGCTCCAGGAAACGCAGAGCGCGAGGAGGGATAGTCCCAGTGAATACGGCAGGCTTCTCATGTCATGCACCAATTTCTGATTGTCGTAACGTACGCTCAAAGATCCAGGACGAGCGTCGATGATTTGGAGCCGGAGCGGCAGATCATGATTGTCTTGTTTGCCGCTCGCTCCTCGTTGCTGAGAAACTGATCGCGGTGATCCGGAATCCCCTCGATGACGCGGGTCTCGCAAGTGCCGCAGACACCTTCAGAACAGGCGTAGTTCGCCGTGATCCCCGCATCCAGCAGCGCCTCCAGGATCGTCTGACCCGGCTGAACCGTCAGGGTTCGTCCGCTCCGGGCGAGCCTGACCTCGAACCCGCCCTCGACGGCCGGCTTTTCGTTCGCCTTGAAGTATTCGACATGCACGTGACCGGCGGGCCTTCCCGCGGTCGCCGCCTCGAACGCCTCGAGCATCGGCACCGGGCCGCAGCAATACAGATGCGCGTCCGCCGGCGCGTTTTTGACGATCTCGGCGAGGTTGAGCATGCACCCCGCCGGCTCCTGGTCGAAATTCACGTGAAGGTTTCGATGAATGTCGGGTCGCAGCGCATGCAGTTCATCGATGAATGCCGCAGCGGAACGCGTCCTTGCTGCATAGAACAACTTCCAGGAGCGACCGAGTGTCTGGAGCCGGCGGATCATCGACAGCAGCGGCGTGATTCCGATGCCGCCTGCGATCAGCACCGAATGCGTCGCATTCTCCTCAAGGACGAAGTTGTTCCTCGGGTGCGAGATCGTGATGATGTCTCCCGCCCGCACGGTGTCATGGATGAAACTGGAGCCGCCCCGACTTGCGGCGTCCTTGTTGACGGCAACGACATAGCGGTGTCGCTCGCGAGAATCGTTGACGAGCGAATAGCTGCGGATCATTCCGTTGGCGAGATGGAGATCGATGTGGGAGCCGGCCGTGAACGCAATGAGATCGCCGCCGCCTGGAGCGACCAATGCGTATGAATTGATGCGCTCGGCCTCGTAGCTGATCCGTTTGACGCGGACTTGCATCATGTTCTCGGCCATCGGCTTCGATTGTCCTCCGGAGGCAATGGAGGCAGCGCCATCGAGCGCCGGCTCCTCCCATGCCCGATCGTCGATCTTCGCGAGAGCGGACGCGCTCACAGCTTGTATCCGAAATCGGCGCCCAACTTCGCCCGCATGAACGGCGCGCCGACATCCGCCCAGGAGTCCTCTGGCGGAAGCTGCAGGGATACCGCGCGCACCATGAACACATCCGGATCGGTCACGCCCTTTGGCTTGATGCCATGATCGCGATAGGCGCCGAGCGCTTCGAGCAGGAAGCGCCGCGTCATCGCAATGCCGGTGTCGCTGGAGCAGAGGTTCTCTTTGGTGCGGTCGTAGATCGGCGAAACACCGCTTTGACAAGCGCCGTCCTGCACCCACAGCCCGGGCAGCCCCGAGAACCAGGTGGTCTGCTGCGCCTCGTAGTCGAACTGGAAGCCGTTTTGCGGATTGTATTTGGTCCAGTATCCGGCGTAGGGAACGGTGACGGGGTGCTGGACCAGCGCATGGCGACTGGCGTGCCCGCTCTCCCGGCCGTTGTGCCCCTCGGCGAAAATCTGACGGGTCTTCGGCAGCAATGGCTCCGAGGGGTGATACGAGAACATGATGCAGAGCGTGTTCTCGTCATCGATCGGGACCCAGGCATGACCGCTCAGATCCGGAAACGGAGACAGCGGTGGAACGAGCGTATAGAACGGCATCACGAACTGATTGACGCGCCAGTACAGCGTGTTGGCGTCGTAGTTCCGGCGGGCGGCGATGCTCATTCCGAAATCCTGCTTGATGCATTCGAACGTCGGACGGAGATCGCGCTTCTGAATCCATGCGCTGGTGGTGCCCTGCGAATCGAGCCGGCCATGGAGCAACGGCGCGTGAGCTGAATCGATCTCGCCTTCGAGCGCCTGCAGCCAATTGCATTCCTGGACCCGCACCGAGATGTGCACCTGGTCCGCCGGCACCAGATTCCACTCCACGTTCGGAAGCGGCGGAGGATTCGCAGCATCTGGACCCATATAGGTCCAAAGCATTCCGTTCCGCTCCTTACAGGGATAGGCCTTGATCCGCACGCGCTCTTTCAGCCGGCTCCGAACCGGCTCGGCCGGCATGTCCGTTGCCGCCCCCGTCACATCGAACTTCCAGCCGTGATAGACGCACCGCAATCCGCAATCTTCATTGCGGCCGAACATCAGCGGCGCGCCGCGATGCGGGCATGCATGATCGACCAATCCGACGCGGCCCTCGGTGTCGCGGAAGGCGACCAGATCTTCGCCCAACAGCCGGATGCGCCTCGGCTGTCCGTCCTTCACGAGGTCGGCGGACGGCAGAAACGGAATCCAATACAGCCGGAACAGCTCTCCAAGGGGCGTGCCCTTTCCGACCCTCACCAACCTTTCATTGTCTTCGTGCGACAGCATGAGCTTCCTCCGTTCAATTCAACGATTCGTCCCGAGGCGCTATTTGGCCGCGCGTTCGAGGAGAGCAGCGATGCGGGGCGACACGCCCAGATCGCGGGCAGTCCAGAGCGGATCGGATGCGGCAAGCGGCTTTCGGGGAACAGGAGGCTCACTGCCCGCCTCCACCAGGCTCACGATCTGTTCGACCCGTCGTCGTTCGAGCTCCTTGAGCGTGTCCTCGACGACAACCCCTTCCGCGATGCAGCCCGGAAGCTCCGGATAAGCGAGCCGCAGAAGCCACTTGCCTGGCTCGGTTTCGACGGCTTCAGCCTCAAGGAGATACGGGATCGACAAAAACTGGCGCAGATCCAAAACCACCCTCCCTCGCGAACCTTGATCCGTTCGCGTCTACATTTGTTACGTATACGTACTATATCGATTCTCATCTTGCAAGGCCCGATGTGGCCTTTGGGACCGGCGTTTCGGATCGGGCCTGCTCTCGGCACCCAGCCCAAGGGTTGAGGACGGAACACCAAGCTGCTAACGGCTATGCCGATTTGGGGTCAGATGGACTACAGCGCAGGTCGACAACGGCATGTCAGCCGACAAGGCAATGAAGACGGATTTGGCCGCGGAGCTCGCGCGCAATTGGCAGCTCGAAGGCGGCATCGGCTTTCTTCTTCGGCTGCTCGAAGCCCGCTACGACGTCCTCTATCAGAAGGTGACGCGCCAGAGTGACATCACCCCCCGACAGTTCGGCGTACTCATGGCGCTGTATCAACGCGGCCCGCTCACGCCGTCGATCCTCGCGGAACACATCAGTTGCGACCGGAATACGCTGAGCGAAATGCTCAAGAGAATGACGGCGCGAAAGCTGATCTCGAAGAAGAGCAATGCGGAAGACCGGCGATCCGTGCAGGTTCAGATCACCGCCAAGGGAGAGACCGCGCTCTTCAGCGTCGTTCCCGCTGCTGCTGAACTGCAGGACCTGATGCTGGCGCCGTTGCGCAAGGAAGATCGCGCGCATTTTCTGAAATGCATGCTGGCGATCGCAAAGGCGACGCCATCGGGCTCTTCCGGATCATCCGAGGATTGAATTCTTCTGCAGTATTGCTGACGCGGGCGAACTATTTTCCGAACGCTCCTACGTCCGCTAGGCTGGCGATTTCCGCGGATGACAATCCCAGCGCCCGTGACAGCACCTCGTCGCGGTGCGCGCCGACCGCCGACACCTCGCGCCGCATCGAGCAGTCCGCTCCCGACATCCTCCAAGGCGGATTGACCCCGAAAAATTCGCCTGCGCCATCCGCAATCGTCGCAAAGGCGCCGCGCTGCGAAAGATGCGGGTCGGTCAGCGCCGCGCCGGGATCGCGATATTCGGCGCAGGGAACGCCGGCGCGATCGAGCGCCGCGATGCATTCTCGCACCGTGTGGAGCTCGGTCCACCTCTCGATCTGCTGCATCATTGCGCCCCAGTTCGCGCCACGCGCCGGCACAGTGTTGAAGCGGGCATCCTCGGCCAAGGCGCGGTCTCCCGTCACCTCGCAAAGGGCGGCGAAATTGCGCGATGTCACCGGCGCGATCAGGATATCACCATCGCTGGCCCGCACCGGACCATAGGTCGGCCGCGGCGCATGCACCGGGAACTGCGCCTCCTGCAGCTCGTAGACGAGCAGGTTCAGCATGCAATCCATCAGCGCGACGTCGATCCGTTGCCCCACTCCAGTGCGCGATCGCTGCACGAGCGCAGTCTGGATCGCCGAATAGCCGAAGATGCCTCCCAACAGATCGGCCACGAACACGGCACCCGCTGCGGGACGGTCGCGATCGCCCGCATATCGCATCAGCGCACGGTCGAACCCGCTTTCGGCGTGAACGATCATGGCATAGGCCGCACGCTCCGCCGCCGGACCAGACTGGCCATAGCCGGAGATCGAGCAATAGATCAAACGCGGATTGATCTCGCGCAGCGCCTCATAGCCAAGTCCCAGCCGATCCATGACGCCGGGACGGAAATTTTCCACGACGATATCGGTCTGCTCGACCAGCCTGTGGACGAGGCTGATCGCTTCACTGTTCTTCAGGTCGAGTGCCAGGCTCCGCTTTCCGGCATTGAGCTGGCCGAAATAGGCGCTGTGGCCGTCGCGCAGGGGTGCGCGCAGCCGCATGTCGTCGCCCTCCGGCGGCTCGATCTTGATCACTTCCGCGCCGACATCCGCGAGCAGCCGCGCACAATAGGGACCAGCCAGCATGATCGAGAAATCGAGCACCCTGACGCCATTGAGGGGCGCCGTCGCGACGTCTGGCTGCGGCATGCGATCACTCCCTATCTATCTCGGCAACCCAAGCGCCCGCTGCGCAATCAGGCTGCGCTGAATTTCGTTGGTTCCAATGCTGATCACCCACATCAGCGAATGACGCAGGTTCTGCTCGAAGCGGCCATTGTCGATTGCATCAGGCATCTGCTCGGAAAGCGCGGCGCGCTGGCCTAGAATGTCGAGCGCGGTTTCGCCGAAGCGCTCCATCAGCTCGCTGGAAAACACCTTGCTGATCGCGCCATATTCCGGCGGGGTGATGCCATCGGCCGCCAATTCCGCGCAATGCATCATCAACTGACGGCCGACCTCGATTTTAGACGCGAGTACGGCCATTCTGTCGCGGACGATCGGGTCATTGGCGAGCGGCGGCCTGTCGGCTTCTGCCGCCATGATATGCCGGCGCAATTGTTCGAAGGCGTGGGCGACCTTCAGGACGATGCCGCCGCCGACCAGACCGCGCTCGAAAGCGAGCGCCCCGGTCAGCACCTTCCAGCCGCCATCGACCTCACCGACGAGGTTGTCCAGCGGAATACGGACGTTGTCGTAGAAGATATTGGCAAAGGAGCCGTCATACATGGTCGTCGCCGGATGAATGGAGATGCCCGGCGTATTCATCGGCACGATGAACATGCTGATGCCCGCATGCGGCGGCTTTGCGTCCCTGTCCGTGCGCGCAGCCAGGAACATGTATTTGCCCCACCACGTCGTGGTCCAGATCTTCTGGCCGTTGATGACCCACTGATCGCCATCACGCTCCGCGCCGGTGCGCAGCGCGGCGAGATCGGAGCCTGCCTGGGGTTCGCTGTAGCCCATGCCGTGCATGGCTTCGCCGCGGAGAATCTCCGGCAGATATTTCTGCTGCTGCTCCGGCGTGCCGAACATCATCAGCGCGTTGGCTTGGATCGCAGCTCCAATCCGCGGCGCTTCGTCCCGCTCCATCGTCTCGATGAGGGCGATCTGCTCGAGCGGCGAGCGCCCCTGCCCGCCGAATTTGCCCGGCCATCCCAACCCGATCCAGCCGGTCTTGCCGACATCAAGCGCGAACTCGACATCGAACTCGCGCTTGGCAAATGGCTGCGCGTCGAAGGCGGCCTTGCGCTCGCTCGACCAATTCTCCTCCAACCATTGCCGGACCTGCTCGCGCAGCGCATTGCCGGCCGGACCAAGATCGTATTGCGGCAGTTCCGCACCACCATCATCTAGCAGGAAAGAGCCTATGCCGAGCCTCGCATGCGCCGCGCCGCCGAGCGCGATCGTATCGAGATGCACGCGCTTGAAGTGCAATGGCGCCTCGTGCTCCTCAGCATAGCCGATGGCGCCGAATGTATGCTGGGTTCCGAGCGAAACACGCCGCAGCGCCTCGGCGGAAAAAGATGCGGCGCAATCGGCGAAATACGGCCAATGACGATCGCCACGATCATGCAGTTCCCCTGCATGGTCGAGGATCAGGCGCACGCCTTCGAGCAGGATGAAGCAATTGGCCAGCTTGTGCTGGATCGCCTGGAACTGTCCGATCGGCCGCCCGAATTGCCGGCGCTCCTTTGCATAGTCGACCGCCAGTTCGAACGCGCGCCGGGCGGCACCGTGCGCCCGCGCCATCAGCGCCAGCTTGGCCTTGCGCAATAGGTCATGGACGGCAAGGAATTCGACTTCGATGATTTCAGCCGGCGCAGCGTTCAGCCGAACCTGGTGAAGGCTCCAGGCGCCCATCGCACGGGTTGGTTCAACGCCGACACCCGGGCCATCCATCGCAACAAGCGCAAGCGCCGATGGACTGATCGGCACAAGCAGATGCGTACAGCTTCCCGCCGCCTCGACAAACCGCAGCAGTCCGCTTGCCTTGACGTTCGTGACCTCGATGCTGCCCGCCGCGCGGTCCGGATCAAATGCCCCAAACGAAAACGCGATGCGCGCGGTGCCCGCATGTAGGCGCCTTAGTAAACCAACCGAAGCCTCGGACATTGCTCCCGCGAGCGCGAAATTGGCGAGAGTCGCCGACCACATCGGCGCCGGGCACGCGGCGCGGCCCAGCTCCGCCATCACCACTAGGATCTCGCGCAGCCCTCCCATGTCGGGATCGCTGCCAAGCGACGCAACGCCCTGACCCACGAGCTTGCTCCAGATCGCTGCGATCTCTTGCGGACACGGGCCACGCTTCACGGTGTCGACGCGCCAATGCTGGCCGAGAAACCCGCGCAGGGAATCCGCCAGCATCTTCCTGGTGTCGTCAGTTGGGCGCTCGGTCGCGCTCATGGCCGCGCTACGCCTGGCCGAATTTCGGCTTGCGCTTTTCCTTGAACGACATGGTCGCTTCCTTGTGGTCGGCCGTCTCAAACGTCACCTGCTCCAGGGCCATAGAGGCTTCGAGCAGCAAGTTGACGCGATCCTTGACGATCTGGTTGATCGACAGCTTGGTCCAGCGAATGGCCCAGGTCGGGCCGTTCGCAAGCTCCACGGCGATATCGCGGGCCCTGGCCAGCACCTCCGCGCGCGGCGCCACATGGTTGACCAGCCCGATCCTCTCGGCCTCCTTGCCGCTCAGGAGCGTGCCGCGGATCAGGAATTCCTTGGCCTTGTTGATCCCAACGAGCAGCGGCCAGATCACGGTGCCGCCGTCGCCCGCGACCAGGCCGACACGCGACACGTGCGTGTCGCCGATCCGCGCGTCATCGGCCATGACCGTTATGTCGCACAGGAGCGCGTGAGTCGCTGCAAGGCCGATGGCATCGCCGTTGATGGCGGCGATGATCGGCTTGTCGAGCTCAAGCTGGCGGGTGACCCCGCGCCGGCTGATCATGGGATCATGGACCTCGCCCTCTTCGAGGACGTCGCCGCCTGGCCGCTCGGACATCGCCTTCACGTCGCCACCGACGCTGAAGAAATCGCCGGCGCCGGTCAGCACCACGACATTGACGGCGTGATCATCGGCGAGGTCATCCCAGATCGTCCGCAGTTCGCGGATCAGCTTTTGATTGATCGAATTGCGCGCCTGCGGGCGGTTCAAGGTCACGGTCGCCACCTTGTCCGCAACCTCGATCTTCAGGCACTCGTAATTGGCGTATCTGGACACATTTTCCTCCGTTTATACTCTTGTTCAGGCGAGGCTGGTCGTCACATGCCGCCGCTCAACGGCGGATACCAGGCTGGACCTCCGCCAAGGCGACTTGAAGTGACATGGCGCCGGGATCCTGCTCCAGCATCCGCTGCACGGATTCGAGATGCGTGCGCATCAGGCGCGTGGCGGACGAGACATTGCGCTCGCGCAGCGCAGCCACAAACCGCCGGCGTTTCTCGGCGAGCCGGGCCATCGCGACGCCGCTCGACGCCACCTTGGCATAGACGAAGCGCATGTGAATCTCCGTGACCGAATCCATGATCATGGCGATCACCTTGTTTCCGGTCGCCGCGGCCAGCAGCTTGTAGAACTCCCGCGAGCACTCGACCCGGTCGAGCAGCCGGCCTTCGCGCGTGGCAAGTTCGGTGCGCTCCACATTCGCCTCAAGCGCGTCGAGATCGACCGCCCGCGCATTCGCACACGCCAGCCGTACGACGAGATCAAGTACATGGACGCGCGCTTCCGACAATTCGCGCACTGAAATCGTGCCAAGGCTCAGCATGTCTCGCATGACGTCGTTCATGCGGCTGGTATCGCCCTCGCGGATGAAGGCTCCTCCTTTGACGCCCTTCTGCAGCCGCAGCACGCCCGCCATCTCGAGGCTTCGCAGCGCCTCTCGCAGGACATTGCGGCTCACGCCGAGTTGCTGCGCCAGGTCGCGTTCGGCGGGAAGCTTGTCCCCGGGCTTGAGCACACCGAGCGCCAATTGCTCGCGAATACGCTCGCAGATTTCCTCGAACGCGCGACGGGTGTGGATCGGCCGGAATTGCAATGCAGCCGGCGACCCGGCTGCACCGTGATCGGGGGCACGTTCCCGCCGGCTGGGCGACGCCAACCGCGGTCGGACCGAGTTACGAGGGCTTGACTTGGTGTTCATCGGGTGAATTATTAAATGGATCATCCATTCAATGGAAGCCCCTTTCTGGAGCTTCCTCACAAAAAAGCAGGCGGGAAACCCATGAGCTTCACCGAGGAGCAGATCGCGTTCCGCGACAACATCCGAAAAATGGTCGCCAGACACGTGGCGCCGATCGCCGCCGAGATCGACGAGTCTGATCGTTTCCCGCTCGAGATCGTGAAGCTGTTCGGCGAGATGGGGCTGATGCAGCTTTGGGTGCCGGAACAGTATGGCGGACCGAACGGCAACCTGACGATGGCCTGCATCGCGCGCGAGGAAATCTCGAAGGTCTCGCCCGCCTGTGCCTCGATCGCAGCCCTCAATACCATGTTCATCATGCCGCTGCTCCATTTCGGCTCCGAGGAGCAACGCAAGAAATACCTGCCGATCATCGCCAAGGGCGGCGTCGTGACCGCGATCGCGATCTCCGAACCGCAGGCCGGCTCGGACGTCTCCGCGCTCAACACCCGCGCCAGGAAGGACGGCGACTGCTATATCCTCAACGGCCGCAAGCAGTGGTGCAGCTACGGCGTCGTCGCCGACTACATCGTGGTGATGGCGAGGACGAGCGACAGCTCAGGCGCGGACGGCATCAGCGCCTTCATCGTTGAACCGAAGCAGATGCTGGGCATCTCGTTCGGGCGACACGAGCGAAAGCTGGGCTTTCACGGCGCTCCGAATACGCCGATCTTCTTCGACAATGTGCGGGTTCCAGCCGAGAATCTCGTCGGCGAGGAAGGCAAGGGTTTTCGCGCGTCAATGCGCGCACTCGATCTCAACCGCCCGACCATCGGCGCCCAATCTGTGGGATTGGCGCAGGGCGCGCTCGACGCCTGCATCGCCTATGCGAAGGAACGCAAGCAGTTCGAGCGATCGATCTCGGAATTCCAGGGCGTGCAGTTCATGCTTGCGGACATGGCCATGCAGATCGAGGCGGCGCGCGCGCTCGTCTACGAATGCGCGCGTGCCGGCGATGAAGGCGACTGGAAGCGATTGAACCTGCTCGCCAGCATGGCGAAGTGCATCGGCAGCGACACCGCCATGAAGGTCACCACCGACGCCGTCCAGATCTTCGGCGGCTACGGCTACACCATGGATTACCCGGTCGAACGCATGATGCGAGACGCCAAGCTGACCCAGATCTTTGAGGGCACCAATCAGATCCAGCGCGTGGTGATCGCCCGCGAACTGCTGCGATAAACAAAACTGAATAATCAAATACAACATGGAGGAAACGATCTTGACCTGCACCATCCACCGGATTTGGCGCACTGTGGCCATATCCGCACTTCTTGCCGCAACACCAGCTTACGCGCAAAAAGCCTATAGCCCGGGAGCCAGCGATACCGAGATCAAGCTTGGCCAATCAACCCCGCTCAGCGGTCCCGCCTCTGCTTTCGGTGCCGGCGCAGGACGGGCGGTCGTCGGCTATTTTGAGATGCTGAACGCGCAAGGAGGGATCAACGGACGCAAGATCAGCTTCACGCAACTGGATAATGCCTACAGTGCGCCCAAGGCGGTCGAGCAGTCGCGCAAGCTCATAGAAGACGTCGGCGTGCTGGCCGAGGTCGGGACCATCGGAACGGCGCCGAATGTTGCGATCCAGAAATATCTCAACTCCAAACAGGTGCCGCAGCTTTTCATCACCGCCGGTGGACGCCGCTTCAACGATCCCAAGGCTTTCCCGTGGACCGTGCCGCTCTATCCCGATTTCGAGACGGAAGGCCGCGTCGTCGCCAAATATATCGCGAAGACAAGACCCGACGCCAAGATCGGCGTCCTGTATCAGAATGACGATTACGGAAAGGACTATCTCAAGGGCTTGCGGGCCGGGCTTGGCGAAAAGGCGGCGCAGATCGTCACGGCGGTTTCCTACGAACTCGCCGATCCGACGATCGATTCGCAAATCGTTCAGTTGAAAGCCGCCGGCATCGACACGCTGATCGAACAATCGTCCTCGAAGGCAGCCGCGCAATCGATACGGAAAGTCTACGAGCTTAAGTGGAATCCGCTCCACGTGATCGGTGGCTCGACGGCGTCGGTAGAGACCATCCTGAAGCCGGCAGGCCTCGAGGCATCAAAAGGACTGGTCACGACGCAGTTCCTCAAACAGCCCGGCGACCCGGCATGGGCGGATGACGAAGAGGTGAAGGCCTACAAGAGCTTCCTGAAGAAGTATGCGTCGTCGGCCAATCCGGATGACTACTCCGTCCTGGTCGCCTATATGAACGTGCATGCCGTGACGCTCGCCCTGAAGAAATGCGGCGATCAGTTGACGCGGGACAATCTCATTCGCCAGGCGACATCGCTCCATGGCGAACGGCTGCCGATGATGCTTCCGGGCATCTCGATCAGCATGCATCCCGACGACTACACACCGTTCAAGACGCTTCGGATCGCGATTTTCGACGGAGAGAGCTGGACACTGGCAGGCGATCCGCTGTCGGCTCAGTGATCCATCCGGGCGTTTGCAGCATTGCTCGCGAATGCAATTTCTCCATCAGAAAAAGGCGAGAGCGGCATTTGCCGCCCTCGCCCAGCCGTCCCGGAGATTCGTGAGGGTTCAGGACGCAATCGCCCCGAGATCGATCATGTCGCCGACGGGAATCCAGTTCTCACCATCGAAGCGGCAAATCTGCAAGTTGTGGATGGCGCGATAGTCGGTTGGAGAATTTTCCACCTTGATGCCATCGAGGAAAAGCGGCGGCAGTTCGCCCTTGAGCGACGTCGCCTGCTTCAAGAGGTTTTCCCGCGTCAGATCGTTGCCGCAACGCTTGAGAACCTGCTCGATCATGTAGGCGTTGTTGTAGCCTGGCGTCGCCGTATTGTCGTCGATGCCGACCGAGGGCATGTATCTCTTCATGAAGTCGACATAGGCCTTCACCCTTGGCTTGTCCCGGTGTCTTGGATCGGTCACGACGATCTCCCACCATGCCGAGATCAAGCCCTTGGCGTTGTCCAGGCCGGCCGGGGCAAGCGTGCCTCCGATCGAGCTGCAATTCGAATTGACGACGTGCAGCGGCTTCCAGCCCATCGCCGCCACCTTCCGGATGCCTTGCGCGGCAAATTTGGAATAGGTCAACTGGACGAACACATCGGCACCGGTCGCCCTGCAATCGGCGACCTGATTGTCGATGGTGGGCTCGGTGATCTCGTGACTGACCTCCTTGACAATGGCGCTCGACTTGCCGCCCAGCCCCTTCTTCAGGCCACGAAGGAAGTCCTTGCCGAGATCGTCGTTGACATATTGGACGGCGATTTTGGCGTTCGGCTTTTCGTTGAGAATGAACGTGGCCAAGGCCGCGCCTTGCGCGACATAGATCGGATAGAACGGAACGATCCAGGGAAACTCCTTCGGATCGTTGAAACGCTCGGCGCCTGATGTCAGGAACAGGCTCGGCACCTTCTTCGCGTTCAGATATTTTTGTACGGCGGCATTGGTTGCCGTTCCAAGGAAACCGGCGATTGCGAAGACCTCCTCCGACTCCACGAGCTTGCGCGTCTGCTCGACGGCTTTCGGCGGCGAAAAGGCATTATCCAGCGAAACCAAGTTGATCTTCCGGCCGTTGATGCCGCCATTGTCGTTGACCATCTGAAAATAGGCCGTCTGTGCCTGTCCGTAGACGCCGTAGCCGGACGCCGGTCCGCTATAGGGCGCCGTGGTCCCGAGCTTGATTTCGGTGTCGGTCACACCAGGCCCGTAATTGTTTGCAGCGGCGCGCGACGCTCGACCGCACGTGAGTGCCGCAGCGCCGAGGCCGGCGATGGTTGTTCGCCGCGAGATCAATATCATTTCGGCTCCTCCCTTTCATTTTTGGCTATAAGTGGATGCTGCAACGGGCCTGCTGCTCTCCGGCAGCGTGAACCCGGTGAGCTAAACGAACGAAACGCTCACGGGCGAGAATCCTGAGATTTTTGCTTCGTAGAATTCGCCTGCGGAGACCGGCGACACGGGTCCCAGCGCGCCGGTCAGCACGACATCACCGCACCGCAACGGTTGGCCGGCTTTTGCCATGGTGCGGGCAAGCCAGAGCGCGGCGCGCAAGGGGTGGCCGAGACAGGCCGCGCCGCAGCCGACGGAGACGATCGCGCCGTTGCGCGTCATCGTCATGCCGCAGGCTTCCAGATCGACATCGGTCAGGCGACGCGGCGAGGCGCCGAGCACATAGCGGGCGCTCGAGCCGTTATCGGCCACCGTATCCAGGATCGTGATCTTCCAATCGCGGATCCGGCTGTCGACCACTTCGAGCGCGGAGACGACATAGGCCGTCGATCGCATCAATTCGCCGAGGGTGATGTCATCGTCAGCCAGATCCCGCTCCAGGACGAGCGCCACCTCCGCCTCGACACGCGGCTGGATCAGTTGCGCGACCTCGATCCGTTCGCCGGTCGGGATCTCCATGTCGGCAAACAGCGCGCCGTAGTCGGGCTGATCGACTCCAAGCTGCTGCTGGACGGCTTTGGACGTCAGGCCGATCTTGCGGCCCACGAGCCGGCGGCCGCCGGCGATCCCGCGACGGGTGACTTCGGCCTGAATCGCATAGGCCACCTCCACTCGCCCTTCGCCGATATCGCCCGCGATCGGCGCAATCGGGCGGCATGCCGCCTCCGCTTCCTGCAGGCGTGTCGCGATGTTCTCAACGATATTGCTCATGGCCGATCCAGGAAGTCAGCGACAAGCGCGTTGAATTCGTCGGCCTTCTCCCACTGCGCCCAGTGCCCGCATTTGGGAAAGACGTGAAGCTGTGCGTTCGGCATGGTCTTCAGCAGGATGAAGCTGGAATCGAGCGGCACCACCCGATCCTCGCGCCCCCAGATCAGAAGCGTGCGGTGCTTGAGCGCCGCGAGATTCTCACGCCAGATATCGAGCGGCGGCCGCTTGAAGATGTCGATGACATCGGGGCGGGTGGCGGCTTTGAGCCGCTCGGCGAGCAATTCTTCGGTGATCGAGGACTGGTCGAACACCAGGAGATCGATCACGCCCTTCAGCTTCTGCAAGGTCGGCCCCTCGCCGGCATGGAACATCGCCATCCGCCGCAGCCCTTCGGTCGGCATCGGCGAGAAGATCGCCTGGCTTCCGCCGGTCCCCATCAGCACCAGCCGGTTGACCCGTTCGGGCGCGCGCAAGGCCACCATCAGCGAAGTTGCGCCTCCGAGGGAATTGCCGACGAAGCTCGCCTTCTTGACGTCGATCGCGTCCATGAACGCGCGGGTGAAGTCACCCATCGCTTCGAAGATCGGGCCGTCCTTCAGCTTCCCTTCGGTCTCGCCAAATCCGGGAAGGTCGAACACGATCACGCGACGGCGCGCGGCGAGAGCCTCGACATTCTTGCGATAATTGCTCAGGCCGGAAGCGCCCGGGCCTCCGCCATGGATGAGGATGGTGGGCTCTCCCTGCCCGACGTCATAGTAATGCGTGCGCGTCCCCGCGACATCGACATGCTTACCCTTCAGTTCCACTATTAATCTCCGACTTCGATGATGAATTCTGTCAGGCTTGCGCGTGCGCCTGCAGATAGGCGTCGCGCAGTTTCCGCTTGAAGATTTTTCCGCTCGCCTCGCGCGGCAGCGCATCATGAAACACGAACCGCTTCGGGATCTTGAACCGGGCGATATGGCGTTCCAGGAATGTCGCGATGGCTTCGGCCCCGAGCCGAATCCCGCCCTCGGCTTCGATGGCAGCGACCAGGCTTTCTCCGAACTCCTCGTCGGGTGCGCCGAACACCGCGCAGTCCCGTACGCCCGGACAGTTCACCAGGACATTCTCGATCTCTGCGGGATAGATGTTGACCCCGCCGGAAATCACCATGTCGCGCTTGCGGTCGCAGATGAACAGATAGCCGTCGGCATCCACGTAGCCGACGTCGCCGCACGTCACGAGCCCGCCCCGATCGATCTCCTCCCGCTGCTCCTGCCTGCCGTGATAGGTGAAATCGGCATAGGCTTCCGTGCGCAGATAGATCTCCCCGGTCTGTCCCGTGCCGAGCTCGCGGCCTTCGTCGTCGTAGATGCGCAAGGTCGTGCCCGGCATCGCCCTGCCGACGGTGCCCGGATGGGCAAGCCATTCGTGGGAGTTGCAGCCGATGGCCGGCCCGGTTTCGGTTGCGCCGTAGGTTTCGTGAATCACCGGCCCCCACCATTCGATCATGCGCCGCTTCACGTCAGGCGGGCATGCGGCGCCGGTGTGGGTCGCCCAGCGAATGGAGGAAACGTCGTACTGCGATCGCACTTCCTCGCTGAGCCGAAGCAAGCGCACAAACATCGTTGGCACCATCGTGAGATGGGTGATGCGATGTTCCTCGATCGTCTTCAGCAAGTCTTCGGGATCGAAATTGTGCTGGAGGATCACGAGGTCGGCATGCTGAAAGGCCTGCCTGGCAAATGCCCCCGGAGAGGCATGATAGAGCGGGCCGCACACGAATGCGCGCATGCCTTCCTCAATGCCATAGATCTGTCGCAGCAAGGCGGCATTCCTCTTGACCTGCTCCGCGCTCATCGGCGCGCGACGCACGCCTTTCGGTCGGCCGGTGGTGCCCGAGGTGTAGATCATGGTCCCGCGCGGGACGCGCGCCGGTTCCGACCATTCGGCAAAACTGTCCCGATAGGGAGCCCAGGCACGGGCGCACGAAGGAGCATCCGACGCGGCCGCGACGCCGACGCCCGCAGGCGTCGCAAAGAACGTCGGCAGGTCCGCTGGAATTGCGGTCGCAACATCCTGCAGCAGGCCGGCATGGCCGATCAGCGCATGCGGCGTGCAATCGGCGAGGATGTAGCGGATTTCGTCCGCGCTGCTGTGCCAGTTGAGCGGCACGACATAGGTCCCGAGCAGAGACGCGGCCTGCATCACTTCGAAATAGATCGGATCGTTCCGGATCAGCAGCGCGATCGCATCGCCTTCGTTGACGCCCGCTGCCGCAAGCGCCGACGCAGCGCGCTTGCCTTGCGCCAGCAGCGCGTCGCACGAAACGCTGTGCGTTCCGATGACGATCGATCGGTCCCGTTTTCTCACTCCAGGCATATCACCGCCTCGGCGCGAGCGGAGGGCAGATAGACGTGGTCGAGCGCCTGGAAGTCCGCTTCCGACAAAGTGATCGACGTGGTGAATGTCAGCGGATCCATGTGGCCATTGAGCACATCGGGATAGTTCCAGCGCACAGTCGCCACCGTGCGGCTGCCGGCCTTGAGCTCCACGGTCAGCGGTGCCGCCGCGCTCGAGCCGTGCCCGCTCTGATAGCCGTCGCCGATACAGTAGATCTCCAGGGCGAATTCGTTGCGGCCCCGACGCTGAACGGCGATCTCCACGTCGAGCAGGCCGAACGCGACGTCATCGGGTTCGTCCTCGCTGTAGAAATACACATAGGAGATGCGCGCGTAGCGGCTGGCGCCAAGCGCAGCGTCGGATGGGACCTGCGCATCGCTGCGGCCGGGCGTCCGCGGCGGGACAGGACCGAGCAGGCACATCTGCGGAAGCGACCTGCAGGCAATCATGACGCTAGGCCTGCTGTGACGCGACGGAGTGACGATCGCCAGTTGCTGCATGCTGGGTTTCCAGATCGAAGGCACGGCCAAGGAAAGCGAAGGCGTTGTCGGCGAGAACGCCCGGGCAATCCGGGAGCGCGGCGCGGGCAAATGCGCCGGGATGCTTTTGGCGAATGGTGAAGGGATAGTCGGAGCCGACCACGATGCGGTCCGATCCCACGACCGACGACATGAACTGAAGCGCGGGGGCATCGTAGAGAATCGAGTCGTAGAAGAAGCCGCGCGCGATTTCCCTTGGCGATCGCGTCATCCGTTTCTGCATCTCCCCGCCGAGCGACCAGCCGTAATCGAGCCGCGGCAGGATCCAGGGCAGCGCGCCGCCGCCGTGGCTGAGCAGGATGCGGAGCTTGGGAAATTTCTCGAGAACGCCGGCCGCAAGCAGCGACACTGCGGCCAGCGCGGTCTCCAGCGGAAATGCCGCCGTCGCCGCGAATTCGGGCCCCGCCCCGATCCGCTCCAGCCCGGCCGGATGCAATGGATGAACGAAGATGCAGAGATCGAGCGCCTCTGCGGCCTCATAGAGCGGATGGAGCACTTCGCTGCCGAGCGCTATGCCATCGACATGGCTTCCGATTTCGATACCGGAAAGACCAAGCGCCTTGATGCGCTCTAGCTGCGCTAGCGCGCGCCGCACGTCCTGAACGCAGGCCATGCCGATTCCGGCGAAGCGGCGCGGGGCCTCGCTGACCATCACGGCGATGTGCTCGTTGATTGTATCCGCGAGGTGCTCGGCGTCATGAGCCGGCAACCAATGCGACAGAAGCTCCGGCATCGGGGAGAGCACCTGCATTGTGGTGCCATCCTCCTCCATGTCCGCCAGCCTGCGCCCGACGTCCCACGAGCGCGAGTCGATCTTTCGGAACACCTTTCCGCCAATCACCACCGCGGCCTTGTCGCCCGAAAGCTCCACGCTCGGCCACCGCCGATCGCGCGCGGCGTCAGCCGGGAGCCGTGCAGGCACGACATGCGTATGGGCATCCACCACTGGCAATGGCGCCCTCCTTTCCTTCCCTGATCCCCGCGCTGCCGCGAACCGCTTTCGAGTTGCGCAGGATAATTCACTTTACAAACAGGAATGATTGTTTTTATTCTGGTTGTCAAGCGGCCGCGAGAGGAACGCTGCGAGCGGCAAACAACCGCCCAAGGGGAGTGAACGCATTGGATCTATCCCGGACACGCATCGTCATCGTGGGCGCAGGCCAGGCCGGGGCGCGCGCAGCCGAGGCGTTGCGGGCTGCCGGGCATCGCGGGCCGATCACCCTGCTCGGCGAAGAAGAACATCCGCCCTATGAGCGCCCGCAACTTTCGAAAGCCATGCTGATCAACGCGGACGAAGAACCGCGTTTCATCCGGAATTCGCAGGATTGGGCGGCGATCGAGATCGAGCTGAGCACCTCCTCGCCGACCATTGCAATTGATGTGAACCGTCGAGCGATCGGGCTGTCGGACGGCCGCGAGATTTCATTCGATCGTCTGCTGCTAGCGACCGGCACGCGGCCGCGTCGATTGCGCGATCTCGAGAATTGCGGATTGCGCGTCTGCTACCTGCGCTGCATCGACGATGCGCGCGAACTCAGGCGCAATCTCACGCAGGGCACCAAGGTGGCGCTCGTGGGCGGCGGCGTGATCGGCCTCGAGGTCGCCTCTGCAGCCATCGCCCGCGGCTGCGAGGTCACTGTACTGGAGAAGGCCGACCGGCTGTTGCCACAGGTCGGCTCGCCCGCGCTGAGCGGATATTTGAGGCGGCTGCACAGCGACCGCGGCGTTGCCATCTGCTGCGACGCGACCATCGTGGGCGCCACGGCCAACGGGATCCAGTTGTCCGACGGAAGGATCGTTCCGGCCGTTCTTGTCGTCGTCGGCGTCGGCGTTGAGCCAGCGGCGGATCTTGCCCGCCAGGCGGGACTCGCGGTCGTGCAAGGCATTCGTGTCGGCCCCTCCGGCATGACCGATATCGAAGGCATCTATGCAGCCGGCGACGTCGCCGAGCAATGGAGCGATTGGCACGGACGCTGGATGCGGGTGGAGAACTGGGCGAATGCGCAGAATCAGGCGATCGCGACGGCCAGAAACATGGTCGGCCAGGGTGTCAGCTACGAGGCGCCGCCCTGGTTCTGGTCGGATCAGTTCGAGGCAAACATCCAGGTGATCGGCCATCCCGGCGGCGCCGACGAGATCGTGCGCGGGGATGTCGAGCGCGGACGCTTCACCACCATCAGCCTCCGCGACGGCGAAGTGGTCGGCGCCGTCACCGTGAGCTCGCCCAAGGACATGGCGCTGCTACGAAGGCTTGCCGCTTCCCGGAAGCGGGTCAATCCATCCGACATCGCCAATCCCGCTTTCGACTTGAAACAAGCTCTCGCTTCATGAAGAGCGCAGACGGAGGAAACGACATGCAGACCGACAGCCGTCAGCCAGCGATCCTGGTTGATCCCGCCCAGCAGATCTTCAAGGTTGCACGCCGCAACTTCACCGATCCCGAGATCTTCAAGGCGGAGAAGGAGCTCGTGTTCGAGCGCTCGTGGCTCTATCTCGGCCATGCATCCGAGCTTCCCAAGCCCGGCGACTTCGTGAGCCGGACCGTCGCCGGTCGCAGCATCCTGTTCACGCGCGACAGCAAGGGAACGCTTCGCGCGCTCCTCAACACCTGCCCTCACCGCGGCGCGCAGGTTTGCCGCGAGCGGAAAGGCAATGCGAAATCGTTTCAATGCTTCTACCACGGATGGGTGTTCGGAGCCGATGGCAAGCTGCGCAGTCAGCCCGGCGAGGAAGCCTATGCGGAAGGATTCAAGAACCGCGAATCCTCCAACATGCAGGCAGTTCCGCGCTTCGAGACCTACCGTGACTTCTGCTTCGTCTCCTTTGACAGGAACATCGTCCCCCTCGTCGAGTACCTCGCCGGCGCGAAGGAATACCTCGATCTCATCTGCGATCAGACCGATGCGGGCCTCTCGATCATTGCCGGCACCCAGGAATACTCGATCCGGGCCAACTGGAAGCTGCTCACCGAGAACAGCATCGATGGCTATCATGCGACCACCACGCATGCGAGCTACTTCGACTATCTGATGAACACGACAGATGGGCTCGCCACCGGCATGGGCGGCGGCGGATATGGCTACGATCTCGGCAACGGCCACGCAGTCCTGGAATATGGCGCGCCATGGGGCCGGCCAGTCGCGCAGTGGATTCCTGCGTGGGGCGATAGCGGAAAGCAGGAAATTAGCCGCCTCTACGACAATCTGGTGCAGCGCTTCGGCACGGAGCGCGCCGACCGCATTTCCCGCAAGAATCGCAATCTCTTCATCTTCCCGAATCTCGTCGTCAACGACATCATGGCGCTGACCGTCCGCACCTACTTCCCGATGGCCGCTGATTACATGGTCATCAGCGCCTGGGCTTTGGGCCCGAACGACGAGACCTCCTGGGCTCGCAAATATCGCCTGAACAACTTTCTCGAATTTCTCGGGCCCGGCGGCTTCGCGACGCCTGACGATGCCGAGGCGCTCGAACACTGCCAGCGCGGCTTCAACAACGCCAAGGAAGCGCAATGGAACGACATCTCCAAGGGAATGGGCAAGGAGCGCCCTGCCTACAATGACGAGCTTCAGATGCGCGCGTTCTGGACCCAGTGGAATGCGATGATGTTCCCGGCTCCGATCTCCAGCATCAAGAACGTCGCGGCCTGAGGGAGATCGTCATGCGCGCAATCGAACGATCAGACGTAGAAGACTTCCTGTTTCACGAAGCAGGCCTGCTCGATCAATGGCGACTGCCGGAATGGCTGGAGCTGTTCACCGATGACGCGACCTACGAGGTCCCCTGCACTGACCTGCCGCCCGACGCCTCGGCGGACAACAACCTGTTCTATATCGCCGACGACCGGTTCCGGCTGGGCGAGCGCGTGAAGCGCCTGATGAAGCGAACCGCGCACGCCGAATTCCCGCACTCCAAGACCAGCCGCATCGTCGGCAATGTGCGTATCCGTGGACGCGGTGAAGACAACATCGACGTCAGCGCCGTATTCCAGACCTTCCGCACCAAGGACGGCACGACCGATCTCTATTTCGGCACCAGCAACTACCGCCTGAAGGTCGACGACAACAGGATAAAGATCAGCGAAAAGCGCTGCCTGCTTGGGGGCGAAGGCCTGCGCCCCCATGGCCGGATTTCCATTGTGCTCTGAGAGACAGCTCTGATGGAAAAACGATTTGCCGAACAGGTTGTGGTGATCACCGGCGCCGCCAACGGCATCGGCGCCGTGATCGCACAGCATTTTGCCCGAGAGGGTGCCAGGCTGGTCCTTTCGGACCTGGACGAGAAGGGGTTGACCACCACTGCCGACGGTCTCTGCTCGCTTTGTCGCGAGAAGCCGTTGATCCGAGGCGGCGATCTCTCGCAGGAAGATGTCGCCGGCCGATTGATCGGCGATGCCGTGAAGGCGTTCGGCACCATCGACGTCCTCGTGAACAATGCCGGCGGCGGCATCATCAAGCCGTTCCTGGAGCATACTCCGGAGACGCTGCGGACGACCATCGATCGCAATCTTTGGACAATGCTGTGGTGCACGTGGCACGCCGTGCCGGTGATGAAGGCGAAGCGCTACGGCCGGATCGTCAATATCGGCGCCGACTCCGTCCGCAACGGGCTTTACGACCACGCTGCCTACAACGCGGCAAAAGGCGGCGTTCACGCCATCGCCACCGGGCTGGCGCGCGAATTCGCGACCGACGAGATCACCGTCAATGTCGTTGCACCCTGCATCGTGAATACGCCCCAGGTGCAACGCGCGGCCGCCCAAGGCGCCGCAGTCAATCCGGAAATTCATCGACGTCGTGCCGATGGGACGCCCCGGGGAGATGGACGAAGTGGCTTCCATGGTCTGCTATCTGGCCTCCAGGGAAGCTTCGTTCGTCACAGGCCAGGTCATCAGCGTGAACGGCGGAAGCACGATGCTATGAGTACGACGATGACCAAGGATGTGTTGATCGGAAGGCTCGACGAGTTCCCGCCGGGAGAGGTCCGCCAGGCGACGCTGCCGGATGGCACCAATATCGCCGTGTACAATGTGGATGGAGCAATCTATGCCACGGCCGATCTGTGTACCCATGGCGAGGCGTCGCTGTCGGAAGAGGGCATTCTGACGGGGAAAATCGTCGAGTGCCCGTGGCACTTCGGCACGTTCGACGTCACTAATGGGCAGCCGACCGGCATGCCCTGCACGGTCGCGCTGAAGACCTTCCGGGTCAAACTGAGCGAAGAGGACGTTTATGTCGAATGCTGACAAGACGAAGCCAGAAGGGCGCGGAGGCCAGGCGTCCCTGCCCCGCACGGCGACGCGGCAACGGCTGCAATCGCGCCGAAACAGCTCCAGCGAACCGAAATACGCCTCCAAACGAACCCAGGCGGAGCGCAGCGAAGCGACGCAGACCCAATTGATCGAGGCGGCGGTGAAGCTTGTCCGCGCCAACGGGTTGCGCGGCCTGCGTACGGTTGAAGTGGCCGAACTCGCGGGCGTCTCCCGCGGCGCCCTGCTGCACCATTTCAAGAGCAAGCACGATCTTCTTGTCGCCGTCATCAGGCACGTCAACGAAGTCTCGCTGGTGGAGAGCGCCCGCCGGGCGCACCTTGCCCAGAATAGCGGAAACGATCCGATCGAAGGGATCATCAAGGACGCGCAGGATTTCTATTTCGGCGACTATTTCTTCATCGAGCTCGCGATCGCAATGAGCGCGGACAGCGACTCGCGCATTCTCAAGCGCGAGACGTACAGGAACTCCCGCACCAGCCGGTTTTCGGTCGAGGCTGCCTGGCTCGAAGCGCTGATGTCGTCGGGCGTTCCCAAGCAGCTCGCCAGCGATATCCTGTCGCTCACGCTGAGCGTGGTCCGCGGCTATTCCGTTCGAACTTTGATCGAAAAAGACCCTGAGCAGTTCAGTCGCCTTCTGAAAGTGTGGCGCGACATCGTCCGCCAACATCTCCAGACGGCGATGGCGAACGACCAGAAGAACCGTGGTTGAAAATGGACGCAAAGCAGCTCGCCCCTATCCCGTTGATCCAGCTCTGCTATGTGAGGCTTGCGGTACAGCACGGCGCAGCCGCCGCTGCCTTCGTGACCGACGTCCTGGGGCTTCAGCGCATTACTGATGACAAGGAGCAATTTCTGTTCCGGTCGGACGAGCGCTTCCACACGCTTTGCCTCGTGGAAGACGCTGACAGGTCGAGCATCGGCGTGGAGATTGCCTCGGCCGATGACCTCGATCGAGCGGCCGATGCCCTGCAGCGAGACGGATTTGAAGTTCGCGAGGCATCCATGGAGGAATGCAGCCGGCGTTTTGTTCGGCGCGCGCTGATCGTGCGCGACGCGAGCGGCAATGAGATCGACCTTGTATCGCGCCCGGCGGTTAGCGGCCGGCGCTACTTTCCGAGCCGCGATGCGGGTGTCACCGGCTTGCAATGCGTGGGCCTTCGCAGCCGCGCGATCGAGGATGACCTGAAGCTGTGGACCACGATCCTGGGAGCCACGGTCAGCGATTGGGTCGGCGATATTGCCTATCTCAGCATCGACCGGAAGCATCACCGGATTGCGCTCTACCCTTCCGGTCGGGCCGGACTGCTCGACGTCTGCTACGGAGTCGAAAGTTTCGATTCGATCATGCAGAATCACTACTTCGCGCAGGAGCGACAGATCAAGATCCTTCACGGCCCTGGCCGTGAGGCCGCGTCCGGTCAGATCTTCCTGCGATTTGCCGGACCGGAAGGACACGTCTTCTCGTACGGGCATGGGCTGGCCGACATCGATGCCCGGCACCGTGCGAGGCAGTTTGCGCCAGCAGCTTTCTCACTATGCGAATGGGGAAGCGAATGCTCCGAGATTCCGGAGCTGCGGCAAGCCATCACCTGATCTCTGCAAAAGGAGCGCAACGATGATCCAGCTCAAAGATGTCACCTATGCGCGGCTGGGGGCCTCGAGCCTCGAGGAAGCCGAATCATTTGCGACCAGATGCCTTGGTCTTCAGGTAAGCGAGCGATCGCAGAACTCACTCTATCTGCGTTCGGACGAACGTGCGCATACGCTGTGCTACTTCGAAGGCGACCCGGCCGATCAGACCATCGGATTCGAGGTCGAGAACGAGAGCGAGTTGAACGAGGCCGCCACGACCCTGGACTCGCTTGGTCATCCGGTGCATGTCGGCGCGGCCGCCGAATGCTCGGCACGCAAGGTTCGCGCCTTCATCGGATTCAAGGATCCGAGCGGCAATCAGATCGAGCTTGTCGTTCGTCCGGAGCAGCATGGCCGCCGCTATTTTGCTGCACGGGACGCCGGCATCACCGGCTTCAGTCATGTCGGCTTGAATTCGACCAATCCGGTCCGCGACGAGAAGTTCTGGACGGAGGTCTGCAACGCGCGCGTCAGCGATCGCATCGGGGATATTGCGCTGATGCGCGTGAACGCGATCCACCACACCATCGCGCTTGCGCCGGCCAGAGGTCCCGGGATCCAGCACATCAATCATCAGGTGCAGAGCAACGACGACGTGCTGCGATCCTTTTATCACTTGTCCGAGCAACGGGTGCCGATCGTCTTCGGCCCTGGCCGTCACCCGACGTCCGGCGCGCGCTTCCTTTACTTCCAGGGCCCCGACGGCATGGTGTTCGAATATTCGGTTGGGGTGGACGAGATCGAGAACGAGGAAACGCATCGGCCGCGCCAGTTCGGATTCGAACCGACAAGTCTCTGCATGTGGGGATCGAAATCAAAGCGCGCGCGGTAGACGCGGCAAACGACACTCGGCAGGCAGCGTAGCGAGTCGGCGGTTCGAGTCAGGGAAGCGCTACAAGAGCTGCTCGTTCTCAGTTGGATCAACGGAGCTGCGCAAATGCGCGGTAAAGGAGTGACGCTTTCTAGCTCCGAGAACTAATGTCGCTCGTCAGCACTCACCTGTCACCCTACCCTCGGAATTTTGGTCCTTCAGGCGCACCAACCGGAGGCAGCGCGCGGCCCTACTTCAGAACGCCTGCACACCCTTGCTGTGATGAGATTTTTCTTGATCTCCCGGTGCACACGCCGCGTTCGAACCAATTGAAAAACTTAAACTCTCGTTCCAATCCATCATGGGGCCAATTTGGGCTAGTTACAGCCAAATAGAGCAATCAAGAAAGTCTGCTTGCCTCAACTCCGATCCGGCCCATTGCCGCTCAACGAAATCCTTGTCCCTCATCGCTCGCGAAATGCCTTCACCGGCAAGGTCGTGCGCGGTTGCGTTCTGCCAATGAAGAAGAAGGCATGGGCGGCCAAGTTCAAGAAATACGTGATCCTGGCCGACGTCAACGAGCCGAAGAAGAGCTGCCATGGAGTGCGCAAAGCCCGCGCCGAGGTTGCTGCTTACGCCGACTGCACCGAGAGCCAGATGATGGCCATGTTCGGCTGGACCGATCCGAAAATGCCCGCGCACTACATCGCTCAGGCGAATCGAGAGAAGCTCGGCGTCAGTGGTATGGAAAAGATCATCGCGTTCGATCAGAGCCAGTCATTTGACGACTTTCTATGGGCACCTAAAGCGAACAACGTGCGAACGCCGCACGGGAACGGAGTGGTAACATTCCCGGGTAACACCCGGAAAAAAGCGTAAGGATTTCAAGGGAAAACGTGGGTATGGTGCGCTCGGAGGGACTCGAACCCCCACGATTTTACTCACTGCCACCTCAAGGCAGCGCGTCTACCAATTCCGCCACGAGCGCTTGGGATGCCGGAGGGAACCTAAAGGCCCGCCACCGGATCGACGGCGCGGGATGTAACAAATCGGAAGGTGGGGGACAAGCCGGTAAGTGGCTAATCGACTATCTAACATCCGGGGATTTCGGCAGCATTTGCTTGACCTCGACCGCGATCCGGTTGCGGTCGACCAGCACCACGCCGCTGGCGATCGGCAGGTTGTTGGCGAGGATCTTGACCTCGTCGGCCTCGGTGGCATCCAGTTCGATGATGGCGCCGCGGGAAAGCCGCATGACCTGGTGGATGGGCATCGTGGTGGTGCCGAGCACCACCATGAGATCGACACTGACTTTATCGAGGGTAGGCACTTTTGAACCGCCAAACCGGGATTAGATTGTGGTTCCACCTGACCACGTGATGGTTAGCCAATGGTTAATGTCCGCCAAGACCTTGATTTGACGATTTTCGCGCACCCGGACGGCGGCGAAGCCGTGGAATGGCGGATTTCGGATGCTCCGGTGCCCTACCCTGACGCCGTCGCCGCGATGGAATCACGCGTCGCCGATATCGCGGCCGGGAAAGCGCCCGAACTGGTCTGGCTCGTGGAGCATCCCCCGCTCTACACGTCTGGCACCAGCGGCAAGGCCGGCGACCTCCTGGAGGCGCGATTCCCGATATTTGAGAGCGGACGCGGCGGCCAGATCACCTATCACGGCCCGGGCCAGCGGGTGGCCTATGTGATGCTGGACCTGAAGCGGCGCCGGCCGGACGTACGCGCCTATGTCGCCTCGCTGGAGGAATGGATCATCCGCACCCTCGCCGCCTTCAATGTCCGCGGCGAGCGCCGCGAGGACCGCGTCGGCGTCTGGGTCAGGCGGCCCGACAAGGGACCGGGATTCGAGGACAAGATCGCCGCCATCGGCGTGCGGCTGAAGCGCTGGGTGTCCTTTCACGGCATCGCGATCAACGTCGAGCCGGATCTGGCGCATTTCTCCGCGATCGTGCCCTGCGGCGTGGTCGACCCACGCTACGGCGTCACGTCCCTGGTCGACCTCGGCCTGCCGGTGACGCTCCCTGACGTCGACGTCGCGCTTCGTCAAGCCTTTGCTGAGGTGTTTGGCGCAGCCGAGGCGCGGCTGCCAGAGACGACTTAGGGCCGCGTACGGCCTCACAAAATCGCCTCGAACGCGCTGCGCAGCGTCTCGTGGCGGAAGACAAAACCGTTGCTGAGCGCTTTGTTGGGCAGCACGCGCTGACCGCCCAGCAATAGCTCCTTGGCAAAATCGCCCCCGACCCGGCGCAGCAGGCCGGCGGGGATGCGAAAGATCGCAGGGCGATGCAGTCGGCGGCCGAGTTCTTCGGTGAATTTGGCATTGGTCACCGGGATCGGCGCGGTCGCGTTGATCGGACCTGAGAGATCGGGCCTTGCGATCACATGGGCGATCAGGCGGACGAGATCGTCGCGCTCGATCCAGGACATCCATTGCCTGCCCGAACCGAGCGGCCCGCCGAGGCCGAACTCGAACGGCGTCAGCATGCGCGTGATGAAGCCGCCATCGGTGCCGAGCACCAGGCCGATCCGCAAGCAGACGACGCGGGCGCCGAATTCTTCTGCGGAACGCGCCGCTTTCTCCCAGGCCTCGCAGAGCTCGTGGCTGAAGCAGGCGTGCGACTTGGCCGATTCGGTCAGCACCTGGTCCTGCCACAGCCCGTACCAGCCGATCGCCGAGCCGCTGACAAGGACGGCGGGCTTGCGTTCGAGGCGCGCGATCAGTTTCACGACGTCGCCGGTGATATCGATCCGCGAGGCAAGGATCTCGCGACGTTTGGCCTCGGTCCACAGGCCATTGCCGATCGGCTCGCCCGCGAGATTGACGATGGCGTCGATCCTGGTCTCCGCAGGAATCTGATCGAGGCTCGTGATCAGCGTGATCGGCGGCGGCAATAGCTCCGCCTTCGCCGGATTTCGGATCAGCGCGATGACCTGATGGCCGGCGGCGGTGAGGCTTCCGACCAGCCGGTTGCCGATGAAGCCGGTGGCGCCGGTGACAAGCACGGTCTGCCGGCCGGGCAATCCCGTCACAAGCTCGCGCGCGGGCGCGACGGCCATGCGCGCCAGGCGTCTGGCGGCCGTGAAATCGCGCAAGCCGCAAAGCGCCGCGCCGACAGCGGCGGCCGCGGCCACGATGCTGAGAAGGTCCGTGTAAGCCGACTTGATCCCGGTCGGCTGCATCGCCCAGCCGATCAGGACCGGCAGCAGCAGGACCAAGATGGCGCCGTAATTGATCGCGAGCAGCGTATGATTGATACGCTCGCTCGCCGGCAGCTTCCTGCTCAAATCCTCCTCGACGAAATCCATCAGCGTGATGACGACTTCTGCGACCAGCACGGCAATAATCAGCATAGCGAAAACGCCGTGCACCTCCAGCCAGCCGAGAATGAGGAAAAGCAGCGCATAGAACATGTTGCGCACGGCGTGGAGCTGCAGCTCGAAACGCTGCGACGGACGCCACGCCAGGCGCTCGGTGAACTCATGGTGATAGAAGGTGTCGAACACCCCCATCAGGATCTGAATGGCGATCAGGGTCCAAAGCAGCGGCGTCATGGCATGGCCTCCCTAAACACGGCAGACTGACGGATAAGCATGCCGAAGCGGGGATGAATGATCTCGAGCGTGAAGCGGAATTCATCGCCGCCGAGATCGCGATGGGTCACGGTGAGATCGCCCGGCGTGAGCCATTCCGGCAGCGGCAATCGGAACGGACCAAGCTGCAGCGAATAGCCGGTGCTGCGAAACACCAGCGCGTCCTGCGCGACCGATATCTTCAGCGCCATGCTGACGCCGTAGCCGACATATTCCTCCAGCCCCGTCGGACCGGCAAAGCGCTTGCAAGAGTGAATGACTTGCGGAAAGCCGTCGCTGCGCGTGGCGATGCGGCTCCATATCTGGCCGCCCGCGGCGGCATCCTCGGTCACCGTGACGATGGCCGGGACGCCGGTCTCGGAGCCAGTCGGCAGCGGCCCGCCGATCAGGCGCGCCGCCTGCGCCAGCCACCAGCCGGCGCGATTGAAGGTGACTTCATCGATCTCGCCAACATAGATGATGGTCCCGCCCTCGGCGAGGCGCTTCGAGAAGCGCCGCCAGACCGCGACCGGCAGCCGACCCCAATCTTCGTCGGCGAGCAGCGCACGAAACCTGTTGTCGTTGTGCAGTCTTGCGTTGGAAGCCGGTGATGTCTTGAGGCTGGATATCCTTGCTGACGCCATCGCATGCTCCCACTTGCTTGCCTATTTGGCTCTTCCTATCGGCAGCAGATTCACGATTTTCTCGCCGAGCTTGATCAGCGCGACCAGGCGCGGCCGCGGCACGTTGAGCATCTGGCTGTACCAGCGGTCGACGAGCTCCGTGAAAGCCAGCATCTCCTTGAGCCGCTTGCTCGCGACCGGGCTGATCGTGGGATCGTCGGCGGCGTCAGACACGGAGGCGCGAAGCGCTGCGATCGCCGGATCGATCTCCCGCTCCTTGCGGCCTGCGGCGATCCGCGCTGCGACTTCCCAGATGTCGGTTTCCGCTTCGAAATGATCGCGCCGGTCGCCGAGGATCGGCACGCGGCGGATCAGGTTCCAGGCAAGCAGCTCCTTGAGCGAATTGGAGACGTTCGAGCGCGCCATGCCGAGCGTGTCGGCGATGTCCTCCGCCGTCATCGGCGCTTCGGCGAGATAGAGCAGGCCGTGGATCTGGCTGACCGAGCGGTTGACACCCCACTCATCCCCCATGTCGCCCCAATGCAGGATGAAGCGCTCGACCGCGGGAGGAAGTTTTCTCTTGCCGGTTATTTCTGTCATGACAGAAATATCTGATAAAACGGAGCGAGTGTCAACCGGTGCCCCAGCGGGATTTTGCCGCTTCGGTCCGATGGGCAGGCTCAGGAGGAATCCCTGCCGGGAATCAAATGTCAGATGCGACCCACTAGATGCTAGGCAGCATCCCGCCGTCGAGCCTGAGGTTGACACCGGTTATGTATCCCGCTCTGGGACTGACGAGGAATGAGATGGCATCAGCTATCTCTTCTAGTGTTCCGACGCGGCCGACGGGTACCTGGGCGAACATGGGCAGGACGGTCTGTTCAATCAGTTTCCATGGAGAGCCGTCCGCAAGCCCGCGCTCTGCTGCGACCTCGCGGAACCGGGTATCCAGCCTGGCGCTACGTATCGTGCCAGGCGACACCGTGTTGACCGTCACGCCATCGGCCGCAACGGCTTTGGCCATCGACGCCGTCATGGCGTTCATCGCCGCCTTGCAGGCGGAGTAGTCGGGCCTGGAGGCCGGAGGCATCAAACCAACTAGGCTGGAAATGTTTACGACACGTCCCCACCTGGCTGCCTGCATCCTCGGTAGCAGCCGGGTAGTCACCCTCACGGCGGCGAGGACGTTGCGGTCGTAGGCGGACGCCCAAGAAGCTGGGCGACTGTTCGTCCAGTCTTCGGCATCGCCTGAACCGCCGGCATTGTTGACCAGGATGTCTATCGGGCCGGCCAGGGCCTGTGCCTCATCGACCAGGCGCCACACTTCATCGTCAACAGTGAGGTCTCCGACCACGGCATGAGCATGTCCTCCCTGCGCGGAGATGTCGTGAGCGACCCTCTCCGTCTGGTTTCGATCGCGTCCGTGGACGACGACGATCGTCTTCTCGCGGGCGAGCCCTCTGGCTATCGCTTCTCCTATGCCTTTGCTGCTCCCGGTAATGAGCGCGACCTTTCCGTCCAGTTTCAAATCCATTGCCGAGCACCTACCTTGAAGTCGACGGCTCATAGAATGGACGGAACGATGACCGAGACAATTACGCACTTAAAAGTGCCCATAGGACACGAGGAGCGGTCAGCTTGCCTTGGCCCCGACGGTTCTGTCGCACATGTCACCAGAATGCTTCGAATGATCACCGGACGCTGGAAGCTGCCGATCTTGTTCCGCCTCTACGCGGCGCCATCATTGCGGACCTTGCAGTTGAAAAGGGACATGCCGGGCGTTTCGCAGAAGATGCTCACACAGCACCTGCGGGAGCTGGAGAATGATCGCCTGATCGAGAGAAGAGACTTCGGCGAGCAGCCGCCGCGCGTCGAATATCAACTCACCGATAGGGGGCGAGGGCTTATGCCTGTGCTCATGGAGGCAAGGGCGTTTTCGGTACGCTACCCTGTCTAGAATTCGCCCTACGCCCTGAAGTCGTCACGAGACGCCGTCAGCGAGGTCGCGCCCGCCAAACCTCCGACGACCGCGGCGGCCCAATGGCGTCCCCAGTTTATGGTGGTTATACCGTAGGCAGGACCGAAAAACCCTCGCCTGCGTCGCGCAGGTTCAGGAGATCGGGGCTGCCGGCATCGTGCTGCGCGGCATCGACACGCGCCGCGCTCGGTCCGCGCTGGCACGCGGCGATCATATCGGACACAACGGTCTCGGGCCCGGCAAACACCGCTTCGACGCTGCCGTCCCGTCGGTTGCGCACCCAGCCCTCGAGTCGGCGCACGCGCGCCTCGTATTCGACCCAGGCGCGGTAGCCGACGCCCTGGACGCGACCGCGGATCATGACATGACGGATCGTGTCGCTCACTTCTTCAGTCCGAGGAATTCGCTGCTGCGCGCTTTCATCTTAGCCTCGCGCATCGCACGGCCGGTCAGTTCCGGGGATGGCAGCCCTTTCAGGCTTTTCGGCGACGCGCCCTCGCGCAGCGCCTTCAGCGTCTCGTAGACCGCCTGCGTCGCCGCTGCGAACGGCGCATGGCCTTGCAGCGCAATCCGCACGCGCAGGCCCGCGAGATAATCCGGCGCGGCCATCTCCTCCGGCGCACCGCCAAGCACGATCGGCAGTGTCGTTGCCGCGGAGATCGCTTCCAGCTCCGCCTTGACCTTGATGCCGGTGAAGAACAGCGCATCGACACCGGTGGCCTCATAGGCCTTTGCTCGCGCGATCGCATCGTCAAGGCCGGTGATCGACACCGCGCCGGTGCGGCCAATGATGACAAGCGATGGATCGCTGCGGCCGTCGAGCGCGGCCTTCATCTTGCTGACACCTTCATCGAGCGGGATCAGTTGCGTCTTGGCCTGACCAAACGCCTGCGGCAGCAAGGTGTCCTCGATGGTGAGGCCGGCGGCGCCGGCGACCTCGAGCTCCTGCACGGTGCGGCGGACGTTGAGCGCGTTGCCATAGCCGTGGTCGGCATCGACAAGCACAGGAAGAGCCGAAGCCCGTGACATCCGCCGCATCTGCTCGGCAAGCTCAGTCAGCGTGATCAGGGCGATATCGGGATCGCCGAGCACCGCGAGCGAGGCAACGGAGCCGCCGAACATGCCGACCTCGAAACCGAGATCCTCGGCGATCCGGATCGACGTCGCATCATAGACCGAGCCCGGTCGGACGCAGCCGGTGCCCGCAAGGATCGAACGCAGTGCTTCGCGTCGCGCGCGGAAGGTCATGGAAATTCTCTCTATCTCAGCTTCGGCGCGATCCTTTCGGAGAACTGATGTCTACGTTCCGGATCATGCCTCACGCGAATTCGAGGATCAGGGCGTCGACCGCCAGCGTTGCGCCGGGCGCGGCGTGGATCTTCTTCACCGTGCCGTCGCGCTCGGCGCGCAGCACGTTCTGCATCTTCATGGCTTCGACCACCGCAAGCGTCTCGCCGGCCTTGACCTCCTGCCCTTCGCTGACCGCGATCGACACCACCAGCCCCGGCATCGGGCACAAAAGCTTCTTGCCGGTATCGGCGGCCGACACTACCGGCATCAGACGCGCCGACGTCGCTTCGGCTTCGGTGAAGACGTAGATCGAAACCTCAAATCCCTGGTGCGCGAGGCGGAAGCCGTTGTTGATCGGGCGCACCTGCATCGCCACGAACTGGCCGTCGATCGTGCCCTGCCACACCGGCTCGCCCGGCACCCAGTTCGAGACCAGGTTGTGCGGATTGCCCGGCAGCCCATCGCTGGCGATGAAGCGCACCGCGACGCCGTCGGCCTCGCGCGCGACATCGAGCGCGATCTCCTCGCGGTCGAGCCACACCGCGCGACGCCGCTCCCGCTGCACCAGTCGGCCATTCATCTGGCCCGAGATCTGCCGCTTGCGCTCGCCGAGCACGTGGTCGATCGCCGCGGCCACTGCCGCCAACCGTCGTGCGATCTCGCCCTCCGGCGGACGCGCCGAAAATCCCTTTGGATATTCTTCCGCGATGAAGCCGGTGGAGAGCTTTCCTTCGCGCCAGCGCGGATGGTTCATCAGCGCCGACAGGAACGGAATGTTGTGCCTGATGCCGTCGACATAGAAGGCATCGAGCGCGCTCGACTGCGCTTCGATGGCCGCCGCCCGCGACGGCGCGTGCGTGATCAGCTTGGCGATCATCGGATCGTAATGGATCGAGATCTCGCCGCCCTCCTGGACACCGGTATCGTTGCGGACGGTGACGCCGTCCTGGCTCTTCTCGGCCGGCGGACGATATTTCACCAGCCGCCCGATCGACGGCAGGAAGTTGCGGAACAGATCCTCGGCATAGACGCGCGATTCCACCGCCCATCCCGTCAGCGTCACATCCTTCTGTGCAAGGCTGAGCTGTTCGCCGGCGGCAACGCGGATCATCTGCTCGACGAGATCGATACCGGTGACGAGCTCGGTGACGGGATGCTCGACCTGCAGGCGGGTGTTCATCTCCAGGAAGTAGAAGCTCTTGTCCTGGCCGGCGACGAACTCGACCGTGCCGGCAGAGTCGTAGTTCACCGCTTTCGCCAGCGCGACCGCCTGCTCGCCCATCTTGCGGCGCGTGGTCTCATCAAGCAGCGGCGACGGCGCCTCCTCGATGACCTTCTGGTTACGGCGCTGGATCGAGCATTCGCGTTCGCCCAGATAGATCACATTGCCGTGCTTGTCGCCGAGCACCTGGATCTCGATGTGGCGGGGATCGACGATGAACTTCTCGACGAACACGCGGTCGTCACCGAACGACGATTTCGCTTCGGCCTTCGCGAGGTTGAAGCCCTCCTCGACCTCGGCCTTCGAATGCGCGATCCGCATGCCCTTGCCGCCGCCGCCCGCGGAGGCCTTGATCATCACCGGATAGCCGATCTCGTCGGCAATCCGCACCGCATGCTTGCCGTCCTCGATGACACCGAGATGGCCGGGCACGGTGGAGACCTTGGCCTTCGCCGCCGCCTTCTTGGATTCGATCTTGTCGCCCATCGCGGCGATGGCACCGGGGTTGGGGCCGATGAAGACGATGCCGGCCTCATTCAGCGCGCGCGGAAACGCCTCGCGTTCGGACAAGAAGCCGTAGCCGGGATGGACGGCTTCCGCGCCGGTCTTGCGGCAGGCGTCGACGATCCTGTCGATCAACAGATAGCTCTCCGCCGCCGGCGGCGGGCCGATCAGCACGGCCTCATCGGCCATCTCGACATGCAACGCATCGCGGTCGGCCTCAGAGTAGACCGCTACCGTCTCAATCCCCATACGGCGCGCAGTCTTGATGATCCGGCAGGCGATCTCGCCGCGATTTGCGATCAGGATTCGTTTGAACATGTTCTTCTTGCTTGAGCGTTTGGGCAGGATCCTCGCCCGCAATGTGATACGGGCGGTGGGCGTCTCAATTGACGTGGTACAGGAAAACTCAGGAGAGGCAACGGTCTGTATGGAGGCAGCCGGCTTGCGCCCGGCTCCCGAAGCCATCAACCCGAATAGGTATTAAATCTACCACGCACATGGGCGCGAGAGACGGCCTTCATCAGCTCGCTGACCTCGTTCTCCAGATAGTCGTTAGCCACGATCAGCGCGCGGACGGTGGCCCGCATATCCCCGCCGCAGGCCGCGATCGCCTCATCAACGGCAGCCTCCAAGCCGTCGATATCCTCGGTGCTGGCACTGGGACGTGAGGACATCTGGCGATTTCCGGGACGTGGGGCAGATGCTGATATTCTCTTTTTGTTCTATAATGTCAACCACGGATCGGTCACTGTCGACCGGTTCCGGCGGCTTTTTCGCAACCCGGGAATAGCTTCGCGAGGGGTTCGTGCTAGGTCGCGTGGACAGTTATCTTAGCCAGAGCAGAGTTGCGGCGATAGCGACGACAGCGAAGTAATTTCGTGCGGTTTTTTCGTAGCGCGTAGCAACGCGCCTGAAACGCTTCAGTTTCGAGAAG
>NZ_JBVAPG010000410.1:0-1240 GCF_055413685.1 Bradyrhizobium sp. LeoA1Lang
TCTTACTGCGTCACGAGTTTTCGTCGCGTGTTTGGAGCTGGGTGGCGCCACAGCAGGGACATCTCTGTAAGGTGCTGATCAGCGCTCGGATCAAGCGCAGCCGCATGGTCGCGATCGAGTTTGGGACGTGACGTTCAGGCCGCAAGGGCGGATCCTCTGGGTCGATAACCGTCGGGTAAGCGAGGGACCTGGAACGGCGCGGCAGAACGAGGTCCTGAGGGGGGAATCGTCGCCCGTTCGGCGATCAGGAATCCGTAGGCTGCGATGCACAGCGTGGCGTGATGATGGAAGCCGCGCCACCCGCGCCCTTCGTAGTGTCCGAGCCCGACCTCTTGCTTGAGCTCCTGATAATCACGCTCGATGCGCCAGCGCAGCTTGGTAAAATCGACGAGACGCTGGAAGCTGATGTCCTCCGGCAGCGTCGAGAGCCAGTATTTGGTCGGGTCTGCTTCGCCCTCGGGCCATTCGATGAGCAACCATTCCGGCCGCAGCGTCTCCGGCACCAATTTGTTATGTCCGACCCTGACGCGCACACGCGCGAAGCGCGAGGACAGCCAGTCGGCTGAGCCCTCTCGCCACTTCACCGTGCGCCAGGCCCGCTTCGGCAGATCACGCGCCACTTCCTTGGCCGAGATCAGGTCGGGTTCGTCGCGGCGGCCGGTGTTGTTCAGCGGCTTGCCTGTCCGCCGCGGGCCGGCTCCGGTCCGCCACATCAAGGTGTTCGGCAAAATGCCGGCCACGTAGAGCACTTCCAAGGCGGTCATGCCGGCACGCAGCCGCGAGTCGTTGCCATAGGCTGCGTCCATCAACCCGACGCCGCGCGGCAGACCAGCCTCGCACGCCCAGCGTATCTGCTCGAGCGCGATCTCCGGTTTGGTCTTGAACTTGATGTCCTTCGGCACGCCCGCTTTGTTCCGCCGTGCACGATCCTTGGTCCAAGCCTCCGGCAGGTACAGCCGATAGGCGACCGGAAGGCTCGCGGCGTGATTGGCAATCGACAGCGAGACCGTCACCTGACAATTGGCCTGCTTGCCGAGTTGCCCGCAATATTGGTGGTGCACGCCGACCGAATGCTTGCCTTGCTTGGGGAACGAGGTGTCGTCGATGATCCAGGCCTCGATCCGCCCGTCCTTCTCGATCGCCGGCAACACCATCTCGCGGACCTTGGCCAGCACTTTCTCATCCGACCATGTCGCGACGCCGACGAAGTGCAGCAGCGACTGATGCTGCGGCGCCGTCC
>NZ_JBVAPG010000411.1:0-1196 GCF_055413685.1 Bradyrhizobium sp. LeoA1Lang
GTGCGGCCCTTCAAGCTCACCACAATCCCATGACGATCAAGCCCGTTGCCCATGTCACAAGGGCCGCGTAACATTCATTCCGGCAACGTCGGCCCGACGTAGTTCAACAGCGATCGGGACATCCCCCTTGGCAGGGGCCACACACGGAAAATCGGACAGCCTTACGCCAGGCATCGAGCTGGAATTTAATGTCCGCATCCGCTTCGCAGATCAGCGGGATACGATTGTGGCTATCCCGGTCGTCAGGCGAATTTTGCCGCCTTTGGCCCAGCGCCCTCAGCCCACACCGGAGATGCTTATCAACGTCGTCATGGAGGCTAACAAAGCCCGTAGGAACCGACAGGTGCTCTTCATCGTCGAAATCCTGCTGGGACTTGCAGCTTCATTAGGGCTTATTTTTTATCTTTTCCGTCTCTGGCGAACGAAGGCTGCCAAAACGGAAAGCTAAACGACAAAACCAGTCCGCATCGTCATTGAAGCACCACGACGTCGGTGAGGCGCAGCCAGCTGCGGCTTGTTACCTCCCACGAGATTGTGAGCTTGTTACCGGACTATCGCGGAGCACATCTTTCGTGCTACGTCCCGTCCCGTTCAAAAATTAGTTTGCCGACACTGATTCCGGTTTGTCCGGGTCGGGAAAGGCAATGTCATGCAAGAACTGCCACCCTTGGCGCCGCAGCATTTAGCGCCGATGGCGTTCACGATCGAGGAAGCCGTCCAGGTTTTGAATTCGATCCTGTCAAAACCGCGATTGCTTGGTCCAAACTCGCGTGGCATTTGGCCTAGGGATCATGTTCCCGGCTTCAGTGTGCCACCACGAAAGCGCGGCAAACCTGCGACGTTGACTGACGAAAATGTATCACTCGCCATGCATGTCGAACTCTTAAAGCGCCGAGACGGATTGTCTGACCGAAAAGCAATTGCGCCCACCCTGCGGCACTTTGGTCCGCTTGCTCAGGGCGGTTATGGCGGATAGGTTCGCGCCGTCATGAGCGATACCCTCAAAAATCTCATCAGCGCCGCAGCCCCTCCTATACGGAGGCTAAGACAGCACCGAAACGACCTGCTTAGGTGCCGTCGCGAACTTGGTTGGAATTTGTCCGTCGCGAGTCTCCGGTGAACGGATGATATCTGCTCAGGCGGCAAGATCAACCGGCTGAGCAATGGGCTTGCTGGCGAGGGTCTGCCAGCCGTCG
>NZ_JBVAPG010000412.1:0-1179 GCF_055413685.1 Bradyrhizobium sp. LeoA1Lang
GGTGGCTTCGCCACAGCCACATCATCGTTGGCGGGCGCAGGCAGCGTAGGGTCAGCCTCAAGATCGCCCAGCTCGAGCGCAAGCTGTTCGTCCACGAGCACCGCAAGCCGCTCCGACCGCTTCCCGAAGATCATCTCCTTGAGCGTCTGCATTGCTACGCGCAGCTTCTCGTTCTCAGCGTCAAGCGCGAGCACCATCTCGGTCAGAGCCGCCGGATCGGTCGGGAGAGCGTCGGGACGAATCGCCATGATCAGACGATACATCCGCGCGACCCGTGCTCCAGCGAAATCCTCACGCCTCAGCCGACAACGGTCGGCTGCTTCACAGGCTTGGGCGACACACGCGTCCACTCGAGCCCGTCGAGCAGCATCGCAAGCTGCGTCGCACTGAGATGCACAACGCCGTCGCGGATCGGCGGCCAGGTGAAACGTCCTTGGTGCAACCACTTCGTTACCAGCACCATGCCGCTGCCGTCCCACGCCAGAAGCTTCACTCTGTCCATGCGCTTGCTGCGGAACACGAAGACGTCGCCGCAATACGGGTTCGCACGCAGCGCTTCGCTCACCAGCGCCGACAGCGTGTGCACCGATTTGCGAAAGTCGACCGGCTGTGCCGCCAGCACCACCTTGAGGTCAGACCGTAGTGCAATCACCGGATCCCCCGAAGCGCCGCCAGCACCGTCGACAGGGTCGCCAGCTCCACGCCCGACTCGACCCGGATGCGCGCCCCGTTCACCTCGATCTCGACCACCCCGCAGACCTTGGCCGGCGGCGCGGCGATCTCCAAAGGCTTCGTCTGTACCGGCGAAATACGCTCGGACTCGCCAGCTGTCCCGCCACCGCTCTCGGCACCAATTTGGATCGGCACGAAGCTTGGCGCCTTGCCCGCTACCGCCGCCGCAACTTGGCGTCGCCACACCGTAAGCAGCCCGCGGGAAACCCCATTGCGCCGCGCCACCTCGGAGATGTTCGCACCCTCCTCAAAGCTCTCCGCCACGATCCGGGCCTTCTCCTCGCCCGTCCACCGTCGCCGTCGGCGCTCCCCAGTGATCACCTCGACGCGACGATAGGAGTCACCTTCCTGCCTGGCATCAAGCATGGCATTTGCCATCGTTACACCTCCACCGATCCGCTCATGCCAGGCTGTATCGCGCGCAAGCCGAAGGATGGCTAGGTGGGG
>NZ_JBVAPG010000413.1:0-1179 GCF_055413685.1 Bradyrhizobium sp. LeoA1Lang
GCGATCTAATGGTGGCGCAGCCGGTGTCGACGGAGTGACGATTGAGGAATTTGAATCCGACTTGAAGAGTAACCTCTACAAGATTTGGAATCGAATGAGCTCAGGCGCCTACTTCCCGCCACCTGTTCGTGCCGTCTCCATTCCGAAGAAGAGCGGAGGCCAAAGGATCCTCGGGGTGCCAACTGTGGCGGATCGCGTGGCACAAACAGTTGCCAAACAACTCATTGAACCGACTCTGGACGCAATCTTTCTGGCGGATTCCTATGGCTATAGGCCCGGCAAATCGGCTCTTGATGCCGTAGGCGTCACGCGCAAGCGTTGCTGGAAGTACGACTGGGTTCTTGAATTCGATATCAAGGGGCTGTTTGACAACATTGACCACGAGCTTCTGCTGCGGGCTGTCCGGAAACATGCAAAGTGCGAGTGGGCGTTGCTCTACATCGAACGATGGCTGACAGCGCCGATTGTGCAAGAGGATGGAGCTGTCGTCGAGCGAAGCTGCGGCACCCCGCAAGGGGGAGTAGTGAGCCCGATTCTCGCCAATCTCTTCATGCACTATACATTTGATCTCTGGATGGCACGAACGTTCCCTGAACTCAGGTGGTGCCGGTATGCTGACGACGGGTTGATACACTGCCAGAGTGAGGTGGAGGCGCAGAGCGTTTGCGAAGCGCTGAGAATTCGACTGGCCGAGTGTCGTCTGGAATTGCATCCGACGAAGACGAGGATTGTCTACTGCAAGGACGATCGACGCCAAGGCAAGAGCGAGACGGTTATGTTCGACTTTCTCGGATATTGCTTCCGGCCGAGGTCAGTCCGGGGGCCGTACTCGCAGAAAATTTTCTGCGGGTTCACTCCGGCGGTCAGCAAGTCAGTGCTGAACGCGATGCGGGCAACGATCCGAGACTTGAACTTTCGTAGGCGGCCAAATCTGACGCTGGACGACATTGCCCGCGAACTAAACCCGATAGTTCGGGGGTGGATCGCGTACTATGGGCAATACATGCGCTCGGCGCTATATCCGATGGCCCGCTACATCAACCAAACAATAGCTATCTGGTTGAAGCGAAAGTACAAGCGCTTCCGCCATCGGTTGGGGCGCGCTCGTATCTTCCTGGAGAAGATTGCTCGCGAGAACCGCAGACTCTTTGCTCACTGGCAACTCGGTATTGGCGACAA
>NZ_JBVAPG010000414.1:0-1156 GCF_055413685.1 Bradyrhizobium sp. LeoA1Lang
CAAGCGGCAAGCTTTTGGCGATCCCCTATGCCGAGACGGCTCCGGGTACGGCCTTTGAGCAGTTGTCGCGGGCCTGGGCGCCGTTCAAGGAAGCCTATTACTATACCCAGCGCCGCGGCTTTGCCGCGCCGCCGGGCATCCCCGACGTTGGCCCGCATGATTATGCGCTGGAAGGGTGCTTCAAGCTGTCCGTTCTGCCCGACCGCCCCGCAGGCGCAGTGCATCCCTTCCGGTTAGAGGGGCGAGACGGCGAGATCGCCTTGCGGCCGCATGACGGCTGCGGCTTCATCAGGGCCTCACTGGCCGAGCGCATGCCGGCCATTGCCAGGGCTCGCCACGGCGCTCCCGAGCGGATGCCTGCCTATGCCGATAATAGGCAATCGGCGGTACCGCCCTCGGCGCTGCAACATTATCCGCGCAGCGTCGAGGTGGCACAGGAGACCCGCGAGAAGGCTCTGGCTTGGCTCGAAACCCATCAAAACCTCACCGCCGAGGAGCTGTTCCGGACGGTCACGGGCGGGCATATCGAGGGTTCGGGCGCTATCGCCGTGCCGTCCAGCGACGAATGCCTGCATGTGCCGACGGGCAAGAGCAAGACGTTGACCCGTGACGCTGGCGTGCTTGTCGGACGCTCCCCCTATGACAAGCCCAACCTGCGCCCGTTCGCCGCCGACCGGGTCAGGTCGACGCGCGATGGCGATCGGACCGCGGCGTTCCTGGATCGGTGCGTGGCCTTCCAATACAGCTTCAACGTCGCGCACAGGTCTGGGGCTGGGCTTGCCGCCGACGATCCGACCTTCTTTGCCAAAGGCATCTTGATCGTTGTGCCCGACGAAATGTGGCCGGCGGACTTCGCCGACCGCGGGGTGGTGATGTCTGCCGAGGACGTAAAGTGCCATTCGCGCTGGTTGGAGGAAAAGGACCGGGTCAAGGCCGACACCGGGCTCGAATGCGTCGGCATCCTGCAGGCGACGGAGGTGTTCGCGCCCGGCTCTTTGGTTGCGGTTCCGAGCGCCGAACAAAAAAAACTCGACGGCGATTTTGACGGCGACATGGTCGTCATCATCGGCGACCGGCCTCGCCTCTACGAGCATGTGCGCCAGTTCGACGCGCAGCTGCAGGCGCGCGGCATCGCCTCGATGAAGCCGCCGAAGTC
>NZ_JBVAPG010000415.1:0-1141 GCF_055413685.1 Bradyrhizobium sp. LeoA1Lang
CCCCGCAACCTGGTAAATTTGCTTCGAACTCGGCTGGCGGCTGGTAAGCCAGAGCCGAGTGCAGCCGTTGACGATTGTACACCTCTTCGATGAAGGCGCCGATCGCATTTCTGGCATGCGGCGCATCGCGGTAGGTCTGGCCGTTGACCTCCTCTTGCTTGAGGGTCTTCATGAAGCTCTCCGCTTTGGCATTGTCGTAGGGATTGCCGACCCGGCTCATGCTGGGCGCAATGTCGTGCTGCTGGAGGAGCTCGGTGTAGTCGCCGCAGGCGTATTGGATGCCGCGGTCGGAGTGGTGGATCAGGCTGCCAGGCGTGGGTTGGCGCGCCGCCAGCGCCATCGAGAGTGCGGCGACCGCCAGACGCGCCTCCAGGTGCGTCTCCAAGGCCCAGCCGATCACCCGCCGGCTGAAGGCATCGAGCACGATGGCGAGATAGGCGAACTCTTCCTGCAGATGGATGTAGGTGATGTCCGCCACCCAAAGCTGGTCGAGGCCATCAGGCACCATGCTGCGGGCCAGGTTCGGCACCACCCGCCACGGGTGGCGCGAGTCCGTCGTAACAGGCACGAACGGCCGCTGCCGCAAGCACAGCAAATTATCCTGCTGCATCAGGCGCAGCACGCGTTTGCGGTTCACCGCAAAGCCCTCGCGGCGCAACTGCGCGGCGATCCGGCGATAGCCATAATGCCTGTAGGCAAGCGCCAGCCGCTGGATCGCGTCTCGCACGGCGGTTTCTTCGGCACGTGGGGCGGAAGCCGCCCAATGCCGATAATAGCCGGCCCGGCTGACGCCAGCCAATCGGCACATCCGTTCGATCGTCAGTTCGCCTTGCCGCGGGGAGATCGTCATCGCTTGGATGACCGCGTAGACCCCCTCACGCCAGGCCCGCTGCTCGGCCGGCGTGCTTCCTTGACCCGCTGCAAGGCTTGCCGAAAAAAATCCAGTTCAACCTGCTGTTGGCCGATCTTGCGCTCAAGTTCCGCAATGCGCTCGGGCGCGCCAAGGTCGGCAGCCGCAACATCGCGCGCCCGCGCCCTCACGCTCGGTGCAACCGCATCGCTCTTGCGCGGACGCCCCAGCGGCCGCAGCGCCTCCGCCCCGCCGACGCGAAATAGATCGCGCCATGCGTAGAGATCCTTG
>NZ_JBVAPG010000416.1:0-1098 GCF_055413685.1 Bradyrhizobium sp. LeoA1Lang
AAATTCTCGTGGCGATCGATCCAGTCGCCGCTGACGAGCTTGGCGAAGACGGCCCGGTCGATCCCCCGCGGCGTGCGCAAATCGACGTCCTCCACGCAGGCATTCTGGCGGAGCGCGGCCAGCTTGAGGCGCGTGGTGAGCCGCCTGGTGTCGCGTTCCGCGGCTTCCCGGTCGACCAGCAGGCCGATGCGATCTTCGAGCGGCAAGGCTTCGAGATCAGGTGATCGGCGCTGCTCCTCGAAGGCCTTGGCCATGCCGCTCAAGCCGAGCTCGATCAGGCGTTCGTGGGTGGGATGGTTGAGCATACAGGTCTCCTTGGCTTCAGTGGAAATAATCCCGGCCGCGGATGTTGCCGTGGCGCAGGGGTTGGGGTTCGGAGGGCTCGTCGAGAAAGGTGCGATCCAGGCCGTTCTGGAGGATGGAGCGGATCGAGGCAACGGATCGCGCCTTGATCAGAATGCCGCGCCGGCAGGCCGCGTCGACGCGCTCGGCGCTGTAGCTTTTGGCCAGCGACAGAATGCCGAGGCAGGTGCGAAAGCCTTGCTCGGGATGCGGCCGGGCCGCGATCACGGCCTGGAAGAAGGCGGCGGTCGACGGACCGATCCGCTCACCGGCGGCGATCACTCTGGCGGGCGTCCATTGGCCGTAGCGCCGATGGGCGCTGGGCATATGGTCGGCGATGGTGGTGTGGCCCCGCCGGTTAGGGGCGCGGGCGTGGCTGGCGATCCTGCGGCCGTTGTGGAAGATCTCGACCGTCCTGTCGTCGATGCGCGCATCGACGAGCTCACGGATGAGCCGATACGGCGTGGAATACCAGTGTCCGTCGATCTCGATATGATAGTCGGGGCCGACCCGACAGCGCTTCCAGTGCGCGAAAGCGTAAGCCTGGTCCGGCAGCTTTGTGAGCTTGGGCTTGTCGAGTTCGGCGAACAGTTCGGCGCGGCTGGCGCCAAAGTCGCGCATCTGTCGGGCATTGAGTTCGACGACGAGTATTTTGATGGCTGCGTTCAGCTCCGCCAACGAAAAGAAGCGTTGGTTGCGCAGCCGCGCCAGAATCCATCGCTGGGCGACTTGCACCGCAACTTCGACCTTTGCCTT
>NZ_JBVAPG010000417.1:0-1094 GCF_055413685.1 Bradyrhizobium sp. LeoA1Lang
GAGTCACCTTCCTGCCTGGCATCAAGCATGGCATTTGCCATCGTTACACCTCCACCGATCCGCTCATGCCAGGCTGTATCGCGCGCAAGCCGAAGGATGGCTAGGTGGGGTCCTCATGCCGGTTACGTTTGGGGTCGGGGTCGCGTGTCATCTGCGACCCACCTGACATTCCAGACAATCCAGACAAAGTCTGTGCTCACCAAAGATGCTGGGCCGAGCACGTTGAAGGCTTCTGTATTGATCGTCGGACGCACTGACGGAGGTGCGCTCGGTATTGGATGTTTGGTATGGCGAAGGCTTCACCGACGTCTTGTAGAAACGCGTTGCCAAAAAGCGAAGTTCGAGAAAGTGTTCGAGGCCGATGCCTTTGGACGTTGCAGGACAAGCAGACGCCCCCTTCCGTGGGATCGCCTCATCAAGGCGGTCAATCTATGGGCCAAGATTTCCGTGCAATGTCCAGAAAATCCCATGATGCCGGAAAGACGCGGGCGGACAGCGCCGTGTCTGTTCCCGCCTTTAATCCTGATGATCAAACCTGTCAAAATCGCCAATGAGGGCAGCCATCGCGCAATGGTACAGCCAGAATTACTAATCTTGGTACTGTTCTATGATCGGGGCGGAACAAATCTACGCGCTAGAACGAGCTAGCGGTACGGCAACCGCACTGCTGCCGAACGGAGAAAGTCATGAGACTTGTCAGGATGAGCAAGGACAAAGTCGGCCTCCTGGTGCTTCTTCCCACTGGCCGGCATGTGATCGACATCGCAAACAGCCTGGGTGTGTTTGCACCTCACGATCCGTTGTCAAACGGCCTTCTGAACGGCGCGCTAAAGGACGGTTGCAATTGGTCGCTGATTGTCAAGCATTGGGCTCACTTGCGATCGCCGCTCAAAAAACTGGCGAACGTCGCTATAGCCAATCCAGGTCACTCATGCTTGGTCATGCAGCCGTTTACGGAACAATTGCTAACCGTAAGCGGTAAGAGCTCCCACGTTCGCAGTGATCAGCGGGCGCGTGCGTAGCGGATCGGCATCCAGTATTGGCGCAGCGCCTCGACGGCCGCTGGGATATCGAGGTGGGCATTGCGAAGAAAG
>NZ_JBVAPG010000418.1:0-1070 GCF_055413685.1 Bradyrhizobium sp. LeoA1Lang
GCGGCCTTCACCGGCGCGTTGGCGGGCGCAGGGATCAAGATCTCCATGGATGGCCGCGGTCGTTGGATGGACAACGTCTTCATCGAGCGGCTGTGGCGGTCGCTCAAGCATGAGGACATCTATCTCAAGGGCTATGCCGACGGCCGCAAGGCCAAGGCAGGGATCGCGAGCTGGATTGCCTTCTACAACGATCGTCGCCTTCATCAGGCCCTCGGCTATCGCACGCCGATGGCAGTCTGGCGCGAGCGGATGCACGCCGACAAGGCTGTGGACATGGTGGACAACGCTGACGCGTTGACCACATGCCCACAGCAACTCCAGCAGACAGAATCTCTGGCTGCGTGATAGAAAAGGATCAGGAGCGATCAGTTTCCAACTAACAAGCCGGTTCAACCGGTCCCGCTCCGCGGGTCCATTTCAGTGGCGCCGCGATGTGGGGGCCCGCCTGGCAGGCGGCGGTCAGCGAGCAGGTGCCAGCCCAAGCTCTGCCAGCCGCCGTCGCGCTCAATGGAATCAGTTACAACATTGCACGGAGCGTAGGTCCGGCAATCGGTGGCATCATTGTGGCCACTGCAGGGACCTTTGCGGCGTTCGCACTCAATGCCGTGTCCTATCTGCCGCTCATCGCCGCGCTCTATCTGTGGAAGCGCGCGACTGAGCGCTCGCGCCTGCCACCAGAACGGCTCGACCGCGCGATTCTTTTAGGCGTCCGGTACATTGCGAACTCACCCCCGATCATGCTCGTGTTGATCCGCACGATCATTGTGGGCTTGATCAGTGGAGTGATTCTCGCGCTCTTGCCGCTGGTAGCGCGCGATCTCCTCCTTGGCAGCGCACCAACATACGGTCTGATGCTAGTGGCTCTGCACAGTGATTTTGACGTGTTGGGTGGGCTGTCAAATTAGCTCCGGCAGGTCTTTCGGATCCACGAGGACCTCGATGCTGTTCGCCGTCGAGACCTTTGAGACAAATTGAAGGATTTTGCGGAGGGAGGATTTCTGGTTCATCGTAGCCACCAGGAGCGAAGATGAAACAGAAATCCGGACCGGGCAAAGCGCCGGCAGAACAAG
>NZ_JBVAPG010000419.1:0-1061 GCF_055413685.1 Bradyrhizobium sp. LeoA1Lang
TCGCTCCAACGCCATCATGCGGATTTCTTCCAGGGTTCGATGGTCAAGTTGTCGGCCGTCGCGTTTCATGCCGATAGCATACACCAACGCCGCAACAATGTCGCCTATATTTCTGACCTATGAGTAATTCTCTGCGGCGAAACAAGAAGCGGGCGTGAGACGAGGAGGCGCCGCTCCCAGACCTTGCCTTTTTCGTGTGATCGAAGGTGCCCGCGCAGACTCGGCTGCCGCACTGTGTTGACGCAAAGCTGTTCGGAGAGATCGTCATGGCAAAATGTACTCCAATCATCCTCACGCCGTTCTTCCAGCTTCGCGATGAAGACACCGTGGAGCAACGGACGTACGTGGCAGGGTTCGCCGACGAGGCGGGCGAGGCCTGGGGAACGCTGATTCCGTTGGATGCGGAGATGGTCGAGGGCGCCGTTCTGGGACAACAGATCTTCACTGCCTGGTGCAACTCTGACGGCCGTATCCAACCACAGCCGAACAGCGATGGCCTGTTTGAAGAGCTTCTGGAGAAGGGCCGATTGAAGGAGACACCCCTCGATGAACTCATTGCCGAAGCCATCGAGCAGGGCAAGAATGAACCGAATGACGACATCCTCGATATGTTCGAGACCCTGCATGAGCGGCTGGTGCGGGCGCAGGGCATGGTCGCTGACGAGATTGCGCGGCGCAGGCGATGAGCCCTCGCACCGCGTCCGCACTGGCGCGGTTCAATGCTGCAGGGCTGACTCGTCGAGAGAGGGCGGTGAAGAACCTTCGGTGACGTTGGCGTGACGTCCGATAAGGCTCCTCTCTCGGGAGGGTGGTGCCTTTCCAACTTTTCCAACATCAAACAGCCGCCGATGCCCGATACCGCGGGAATTGCGTCCTGAACGACGCAGGAATAGGCCCCTGTCTTGCAAACCCTTTCTGCCGATAGAAGCGAAAGAACCTAGTGGTTCATCACAGTGATTTTGACGTTTTGATACCGAGCCATTCGAGGATCGGCAAGTTTTCGGGTGGCAGGAGAATCTCGATGCTTCGGGGAACGCCGGGCTGACGGCGAATGAAGCCGT
>NZ_JBVAPG010000041.1:0-58077 GCF_055413685.1 Bradyrhizobium sp. LeoA1Lang
AGGGAAAGCCGGAATGCTTCGGTTGAACCTGTGGTCCTACCCCCGTGCTTTTTGTTGCACGGGACCCACGGGTGCAACCAGCACCCGGCTTTCCCTGCGCCCTCTGATATCGAGGAGGGTGGAAAGTGAAGCAAAGCTCGGGCGCATCACGCCGCGAGATTACGGACTCACATCCCCTCCGCTGTTTGAAATTTGAATCATAAGTCGCGGCGACGCCGTAGGGTGGGCAAAGCGAAGCGTGCCCACCATCGCGAGCACGGCGCGGATGGTGGGCACGGCGCAAGTGCGCCTTTGCCCACCCTACGCACCATCGCAAATCTACTCCACCGCCGCCCCGACCGGCGGCCCGCCGGGAGGTCGATGCAAGAACGTCATCGTTGCGTAGGCGCCGATCCAGGAGCCGATCGCGGCGAACAACACGTAGATCGAGTTTTCGGTATAGCTGATGACCGCATAGGACGAGAGCACGTACCAGACGCTGCTCCAGGTTGCAGCCGGCACGCGCTTGCGCGCAACGACGGCGGACGTGAACATGACGTAGACCGCATCGGTTGCGGCCGTCGCCAGCACCACGGCGGCGGCGGTCAAGGGATTGATGGCCATTGCAACTCCTTCCCAGTTCGGGCACTGCTCTTGGGCACAAGATTGAGGGAATGCCGAAGCGCGACCGGTTCAACCATGCCGAAAAAGGCAGGCGGTCGGCATCGTCAAAACAGGAGGGATCGTCAGGCAGGATCTGCCTGCGCACGGCAGGGCCTGTCACACGGCCCGCTTTAGTTTCGCCGGCCGCCACCCCGGAATTGCCCGGGGCTTGGCATTCACCCGGCGTTCATGCCTCACTGTCCAAAGATAAACCGGAGACCTGCGTCCAATTGTCGCTTTTTTGGTTGTCTGAACCGGTAATTGGGCACTATTAGCGCGCAGCGGAACCTCCGACATCAGCCACGGCCCATGGTCAAAGACATTACCAAGCGATTGCAGACCCTTAGCCGTCAGCACGTGGCGCTGGTCGTGGCCGTGCTGGCGGTTGCCGGCGGCATGGCTTACGCATCCCTGCACACCAAGGGGGCAAATGGCGGCCATTCGGAGATTTCGAGCCAATCCCGCAAAGGGCTGCAACGCTACACGCCGACCCCTGCCGAATGGGCAAGCCTGAGCCTGCAGCCGGTCTCCGAGCGTGCCTTCCGTGCCGAATACGTGACCGAGGGCAAGATCGGCATCGACGAGGATCGCTCCACCCCGGTGTTCTCGCCCTATACCGGCCGCATCACCAAGCTCCTGGCGCGGCCCGGCGAGAGCGTCGTCAAGGGCCAGCCGCTGTTCGTGATCGAGGCCGCCGACACCGTGCAGGCGCAGAACGACTACATCTCGGCGATGACCAGCGTGAACAAGGCGAAGTCCGCGGTCGATCTGGCGCAGATCCAGGACGACCGCGCCAAGAGCCTGTTCGAAGGCAAGGCCGTGCCGCTGAAGGACTATCAGCAGAGCCAGGCCACGCTGGTCCAGGCGCAGAACGATCTGCGCTCGGCTCAGACGACGCTGGAGGCCGCGCGCAACAAGCTGCGCATCCTGGGCTTCGGCGACGGAGACATCGATGCGCTGCGCCAGAAGGGCGGCATCAATCCGGAGATCACGATCTTCGCGCCGATCGGCGGCACGGTGGTGCAGCGCAAGGCCGGCCCCGGGCAATATGTCTCCTCCGGCGCCAGCGATCCCGTCTATGTCATCGGCGATCTCTCGACCGTCTGGCTGCTCGCCTTCGTCCGCGAGAGCGATGCCGCCAAGGTCGCGGTCGGCCAGGACGTCACATTCAGCGTGATGGCGCTGCCGGGCCGCTCGCTGACCGCGCGCATTAACTATGTCGCCGCAGCGATCGATCCGACGACGCGCCGGCTCCTGGTCCGCGCCACCATCGACAACGCGGATGGCGCGCTGAAGCCGGAGATGTTCGCCAATGTCACGCTCTATTCGCCGGGCGACCATCCCGCGGTCGGCGTGCCCAAGCAGGCGCTGATCTATGAAGGCGACCAGGTGCGCGTCTGGGTCGCGCATCCGGACAAAACGATCGAACTGCGCCAGGTCAAGCCGGGGATCACCAATGGCGATCTCGTTGAGATCGTCGGCAATCTACGGCCAGGCGAGCAGATCGTCACCAAGGGCAGCCTGTTCATCGACCGCGCCGCCTCCGGTACCTGACATTCCCGGATTATTGAAAGCTTCGATCTGAAATGGATCGCCTCGTCGCTCTCGCAGTCAGCCGCCGCTATCTGATGGTCGGCATCTTCGCCGCCGTCATGATCGGTGGCCTGATCGCCTTCCAGCACCTCAACATCGAGGCCTATCCCGATCCGACGCCGCCGATGGTCGACATCGTGACGCAAAGCCCGGGCCTGTCGGCGGAGGAGATCGAGCGCTACATCACGATTCCGATCGAGACCCAGGTCGCCGGGCTGAAGAACCTGCGCACGATCCGCACGATCTCGCTCTACGGCCTCTCCGACGTCAAGCTGCAGTTCTCCTTCGACTACACCTATGACGAGGCGCTGCAGCAGGTCCTGAACCGCCTCGCGCAACTGCCGCCTTTGCCGGGCAATGTGCAGCCGACGATCTCGCCGCTCAGCCCGATCGGCGAGATTTTTCGTTACCGCCTGGTCGGCCCGCCCAACTACAGCGTCCTCGATTTGAAGACATTGCAGGATTGGGTGCTGCAACGCCGCTTCCGCGCCGTGCCCGGCGTGATCGACGTCACCGGCTGGGGCGGCAAGACCAAGACCTATGAAGTGCAGGTCGATTTCAACAAGCTCGTCGCCAACGGCCTGACCTTGCCGCAGGTGTTGCAGGCGGTGAGCAACGCCAACATCAATGTCGGCGGCAACACGGTCGATATCGGCAGCCAGTCCGCGGTGGTGCGTGGCGTCGGCCTGATCCGTTCGGTCGACGATCTCAACAACACCATGGTGTCGCAGTCCGGCGGCAACCCTGTGCTGGTCAGGGATATTGCGACGGTCACCATCGGCGAGAAGCCGCGGCTCGGGATTGCCGGCATCGACAATGACGACGACATCGTACAGGGCATCGTGCTGATGCGCCGCGGCGAGCAGAGCTCGCCGACGATCGCCCGTGTCGAGCAACTGGTCAAATCCATCAACAATTCCTCGATCCTGCCGCCAGGGGTGCGGATCGAGCGTGTCTATGACCGCAAGGACCTGATCGATCTCACCACTCACACCGTGCTGCACAACATGGTGGTCGGCATCCTCCTGATCGTGCTGCTGCAATGGATATTCCTCGGCGACCTCCGCAGCGCGCTGATCGTCGGCGCAACCATTCCCTTCGCGCTGTTCTTCGCCGTGATCATCCTGGTGCTGCGCGGCGAATCCGCCAATCTGTTGTCGGTCGGCGCGATCGACTTCGGGCTGATCGTGGATGCCACCGTCATCATGGTGGAGGCGATCTTCCGCCGCCTGTCACAGACCACTCCGCTTTCTGAAGCCGAGCAGAGCCATATCTCCGCCGAAACCATGATGGGCATCAAGAGCCACGCGATCCTGTCGGCGTCTGCCGACGTATCGCGCTCGATCTTCTTTGCCGCCACCATCATCGTTGCCGCCTTCCTGCCGCTGTTCACGCTGAGCGGCGTCGAGGGCAACATCTTCGGGCCGATGGCGCGGACCTATGCCTACGCGCTGGCCGGCGGTCTGCTTGCGACCTTCACGATCACACCGGCGCTGAGCGCGATCATCCTGCCCGCGCATATCGAGGAAACCGAGACCTGGATCGTCAGGCAGCTCAATCGCATCTATCTGCCCGTCCTGAACTGGGCGATCGCCAACCGGCGAGTGGTGATGGCCGGCGCTGTCGCCCTCGTGTTCTTGACCGCGCTGTCGGTGCGCTTGCTCGGGCTCGAATTCCTGCCCAAGCTGGAAGAGGGCAATCTGTGGATCCGTGCCACCCTGCCGCCCACGATCTCGTTGCAGGAGGGGAACGCTTACGTCAACGAGATGCGCCGGATGATCCGCGCCCGTCCCGAGGTGGAATCGGTGGTGTCGCAGCACGGCCGCCCCGACGACGGAACCGACGCCGCCGGTCTCTTCAACGCCGAGTTCTTCGCGCCGCTGAAACCGGCAAGCGAATGGCCCGGCACGCACGACAAGGATGAGCTTACGGCACAGCTATTGGCGCAGTTGCAGGACAAGTTCCCCGGCGTCGAATTCAACTTCTCGCAATATCTGCAGGACAATGTCTCCGAAGCCGTCTCGGGCGTGAAGGGCGAGAACTCGATCAAGCTTTACGGCAGCGATCTGCAGGCGTTGACCGACACGGCCAATCAGATCAAGTCGGTGCTCTCGACGGTGCAGGGGATCACCGACCTTGCCGTGTTCACCTCGCTCGGCCAGCCGACGATCCAGATCGACGTCGACCGCGCCCGCGCCGCGCGCTACGGCCTGTCGCCGGGCGACATCAATGCCACGATCAAGGTCGCGGTCGGCGGCGACAGCGCCGGCGATCTCTATGAGCCCGGCAGTGACCGGCATTTTCCGATCATCGTGCGGCTCGCCCCGGAATACCGCAAGAGCGCCGAAGCGATCCAGAACCTACGCATCGGCGTCGCCAACCCGAATGGCGGCATCACGCAGATCCCGCTGAGCGAAGTGGCCTCGATCAAGCTGATCTCGGGCGCCGCCTATATCTATCGCGAGCAGCAGGAACGCTATCTGCCGATCAAATTCTCGGTGCGCGAGCGCGACCTCGGCAGCGCGATCCAGGAGGCGCAGCAGAAGGTCGCGGACCAGGTCAAGCTCCCGCCGGGATCGCGTATCGAATGGGTCGGCGAGTTCGGCAATCTGCAGGACGCGATCAAGCGATTGTCAATTGTGGTGCCGATCAGCCTCGCTTTGATCGCGATCCTGCTGTTCCTCAATTTCGGCTCGATGGTCGACACGCTGCTCGCCATGAGCGTGATCCCGATGGCGATCTTCGGCGGCGTGCTCGGGCTGCTGGTCTCCGGCATTCCCTTCAGCGTCTCGGCCGCGATCGGCTTCATCGCGCTGTTCGGCATTGCCGTGATGGACGGCATCATCATCCTGTCGCAGTTCAACCAGCTCATCGATGAAGGTTACGACCGGATGCGGGCCGTGGTCCGCACCGGTGAATTGCAACTGCGTCCGGTGTTGATGACCTGCGTCGTCGCCGGCGTCGGGCTATTGCCGGCGGCGCTGTCGGAAGGGATCGGCTCGCAGGTGCAGAAGCCGCTGGCAGTCGTGGTCGTGACCGGCATGATGCTGGCGCCGCTCGTCATCCTCGTGACGCTGCCGGTCCTGATCTCCTATTTCTCGCGGCGCGACTCTAGGAGGTGAAGCCGTAGAGCCGAGCCGGGTTGTCGACCAGGATCTTCTTGCGCGTCGCTGTGTCCGGCGCCCACACCGCGAGCTGGTTGAGGAGCCGCCCGTCGTCGATCTGGTACAGCGGAACAACATCCGTGACCTGCTTTCCGGGTGGGACAACCGTATCGGGATGCGGCCAGTCGGTGCCCCAGACGATGCGGTCGGGATTTGCCGCGATCAGGGCCTTGGCGAGCGGGATTGCGTCCTGATAGTCGGGCGCGAGCTTGGAGGCGCGGTAGGCGCCGGAGATCTTCACATAGGCCTTGCCGGACTTCACCAGTTCGACAAGGTCCGGAAAACCCGGTTGTTCCACGCCGAGCGCGGCCTGCGCGCCGCCGAAATGGTCGAAGACAACAGGCACGGGCGATGCCGCGACGAGGTCCTTGACCGCAGGGATCAGGGGCAAGTTCGTGTACACCTGCACATGCCAGCCCCGCGCCTTGACGCGGTCGATTCCGGAGGTCAGGCGGGCACGGGCGACATTGGGATCGTTGATGCCGCCGGTTGCGAGATTGAGGCGGATGCCGCGAAAACCGTCCTTCTGCATCGCATCGAGATCGCTTTCCGGCGTCTTGTCGTCGACGACAGCCACCCCCCGTGCGGTCGCGCCGCGCGCCATCATGCCGAAGCGGGTCGCGGAATTGTCGGTGCCGTAGACGCTCGGCGTCACGATCACCACGCGCTCGATCCTGAGCGCCTTGTGCAGCGCGCTCATCTCCTCCGGCGAGGCCGGCTCCGGCGTGTAGACGCGACCGGTGAAGAACGGGAATTTCTGGGGATCGCCATGGATGTGGGTGTGGCAGTCGCAGGCGCCGGCCGGCACGTCGAAATTCACCGGCGTCGATGGCTGCGCTGCCTTGGCGTAGACGTTTCTGTTGTTCATGATCACTCCGACCGCGATGGAGGCAAGCATCATACTGCGTCGCGTCAGCATTGGTCTTCTCCCTGCGTTTCCTCATTTGATCGGCGCTTGCTGCGCCCCAGCGTTATCAGCCGCTGGTTGAGCGAGGTTACAGGGCGAATGTGCGGGCGGGAAGGCGGCGGTGCCTATACCGGGATCATTGTCCGGACGGCGTGCGTAGCCCGTGCCAGGCGTCGCGCACCTGATGGTAATGCACTTCCGGCAGGTAATCCGGCGTATTGAGATTGAGCGTCTTGACGTCGAGCCGGCCGATGGCGCTGAGCAGGCTGTAGGACGCGATCACGCGGTCGCGCAGCGCGCCGATCAGCCGGGCCCTGGCCGAGATCAAATCCTGTTGTGCATTGAGCACATCGACGGTGGTGCGCTGGCCGCCGGCCGCCTCGCGCTGCACGCCCTGCAGCGCAACGTTCGCAGCACGGACTTCGGACTCGGAAGCGGAGACCGCCGTCTTGGCGCCTTCGTTGGCGACCCAGGCGCTGATCGCAGCGGTCCGCGCCTGGTTACGAACCTGGTCGAGCACCAGCCGGCTCTGCGCCGCCACTTCCTTGGCCTGCCGGGTCTGGGACGCCGCCATGCCGCCGTCATAGATCGGCTGGTTCAACTGGCCGATGATGGAAGCCTGATCGGTTCCGAATGTGCCGGGCGTCGGGTCGGAGTCGCGGCTGCGGCTCACGCTGCCCTGCACCGTAACATTCGGCATCAGGCTGCTTTCAGCGACGCGGATCGTGGTCGAGGCGACGTCGACGTCGTAGCTTGCCGCCATCACCGCTGGGTGCTCTTTGAAGGCGAGACCGATTGCGTCCTCGCGGTTGCGCGGCAGCAGGCGGTCGGTGGTCTCGGCCGGCCGCAATTGCCCGGGCGCATTGCCGATGACCTGTGCGTAAGTCGCTTGGCTGATCGCGAGACTGATCTCGGCGGCGTTGAGATCTGCAAGCCCGCGGTTCAGTCGCGCTTCGGCCTGCGCCGTGTCGGTCGGCGTGACATCGCCGGCATTGAGGCGCTTCTGCGTGATGGCTTGCGTTTCGCGCAGGAACGCGACGTTGGCGCGCTGCGCTTCGACCAAGGACTGGTTGGCGAGCACATTGGTATAAGCGGTCACCGCGTCCAGCAGCACGCCCTGGCCGACATTGCGCAGCGCCTCGCGGCCGGATTGCACCTGCAGTTCCGCCACCCGCACGCTGTTGGCGGTCTTGAAACCGTTGAACAGCGTCTGCGTCACCGTCAGGCCAATCTGCCACGGCTTCAGGTTCGCGGTCTGAACGACGTTATTTGGCAAGAGGTCGCGCACCGCCTGCAAACCGGCGGAGAGGGTTGCGGCGATCTGCGGACGATAGCCGGTCAGCGCCTGCGGCACGTTCTCGTCGGTCGCACGCTGCCGCGCCCGTTCGGCATTCAGCGCCGGATTGGTTTGGTAGGCTTTGGCGAGCGCTTCAGGGAGGCCCTCCGCATGGACCGCCGAGGCGGCGAAATCGACACAAAGCATAACGCCAAGGCAAATGCCTGTCTGAAGCAAACGCCTTCTCACGTCGCTAACTCTAGCGGCACGTCCGATCATAATAACCCGCAAACCACCCCGACTGTCCGCCCCCGTCGACTGGGTCACATCTACTGTTTAGGGGATGGTACCGCTACTGACAAACGGTCGCGCGACATCTGCACATCAAATCAGTGCTTGTCTGTTGCCGGTTCGTCACAGGCGAATGACGGTCGTGAAGGATTGCGCTGCGCGATGAGCCTGGAATCCATTTCGCCGCTTGCGAAAGCGGACGAACGGATTCTGGGCGCGCAACTTCTTCGCCCGAAGACGAGGAACTTACCTGTTCTTATTCACAGGCTGTCGCTTCTCAATGAAGGCGGCCATGCCTTCGGAACGGTCTTCGAGCGAGAAGGTCGAGTGGAACAGGTTGCGCTCGACGTTGAGACCTTCCGACAGCGTGGTCTCGAAGGCGCGGTTGACGGCTTCCTTGGCCATCGCGACCGCCGGGCGCGACATCGACGCGATCTTTTCAGCGGCGGTGAGTGCTTCGTCCATCAGCTTGTCAGCGGGCACGATGCGGCTGACGAGGCCGGAGCGTTCGGCCTCGGCGGCATCCATCATCCGTCCGGTGAGGCAGAGATCCATCGCCTTCGACTTGCCGATCGCACGCGTCAGCCGCTGCGTGCCGCCGATTCCGGGGATCGTGCCGAGCGTGATCTCGGGCTGACCGAACTTCGCGTTGTCGGCAGCGATGATGATGTCGCACATCATGGCAAGCTCGCAGCCGCCGCCAAGGGCATATCCCGCCACCGCCGCAATCGTCGGCTTGCGGCATCTGGCGACGCGGTCGCCGCCAATCGCGGCGAAGTCGCTGGTGAACATGTCGATGAAGCCTTTCGGCTGCATCTCCTTGATGTCGGCGCCGGCGGCAAAGGCCTTTTCGCTGCCGGTCAGCACGATGCATCCGATTGCGTCGTCCGCCTCGAGGTCGTCGACTGCGGCTGCGATCTCGCGGAAGACGCCGAAGGAGAGCGCGTTGAGCATTTTGGGACGGTTCAACTTGATGATGCCGACCGCGCCCTTGCTCTCGACAATGATGTGTTCAAACGTCGACATGATCCACCCCGTTTTCCTGATCTAGCGGCAATGTGCCCGCTGACGGGGTGGGCTTCAAGTGGGCTCCCGGACGCGGTGTGACGCAATTTGCGCCGCGCGTCCGGGCACAAGGGGACGTCAGGCCATGAACATGCGGGCAGCAGACGCCATGGTCAGCAACGCGCCCGCAGCGATGAACATCTTGCCGATCAGGGAAGTCCGGTCCCAGGTCGAGTCGTCGGCGCTGGCGACCGGCGCCGCCTGAGCGGTTGTCATCGCGACTGCCGGGGCAGACTGCTGCGGCTGTGCGGCGGGCTGATTCTGCTGCTGGCTGTCCTGCAGCGCGCGATCGACTTCGTTGAGCTGGTCGGAGGCGACGACGTCGGCATCACCGGGCGCCTTTGTCTCGTCGGGCTTGTCGGATTCGGCGAGCAGCGTGTTGGCCTTCGCCGACATCGCGCTCGCATTGTCGGCAGGGACGTTGGGGGTCAGTTCGGCCTTGGCATTGGCGACCAATGCCGGAAGCGACACGGCTGCGGCGTCGGCGGTCTCGGCGCTATCCGGCTTCTTGGCCTCGGACGACTTGGATTCGGAGGACTTGGATTCGGAGGATTTGGAATCGGTCTTGGCCGACTTGTCGCGCTTTGCGTGACGCGTACTCTGTTTCTTAACACTTGCCGCACTATCAGAGTCCGAGGCAGTCGTGCTGCCCGAACCTGCCGCCTCGACCGGGGACGGCGCGGCGACGTATGCAAGCAGCCCTGCGGCCACAAGCACCGCCAGAAGCCCGCTGGCTTTGGTGATCATCTGACAATCTCCCCATTTGCCCGCCCCTGAGGGGCGAAATGAGACCCCGAGGCGTGTCCTCAGCGGGGCAGAAAAAGGGAATCTTCGGGTTTTGCCGGGCCAAAACGGGGCGGCACTGTTGCGCCAAAACGGCTGCTTTCGGGCACAGCGTCGATTTTCCTCCAGGCAAAATTCTGTGCTTGCGTTCCACCGGTGCGAGTTCCGGCAATCGATGTTAAGAGCGCTGCGGATCTCGAACGGCCCAACTTACGCTGGTCCGGATTTGAGATTCTGTCGCCCGGGCGCCGTTTCACGATTTTGTGATAGATTCGCTCCCGGCGTAACAAATTGAAGGATAGACCGAATTGCGTTGTGGGAGCGCGCGTGCGCGAACGTGAGGACGAATGGACCGGCCTGATGCGGTCGGCCATTTCAGGCGACAGCACGGCGTATCATCGCCTGCTGAAGGCGATCACGCCGGTCCTGCGGGCGGCCGCGCGCCGTGGCTTGGCGCGCGCGGGCCAACCGATCGATCAATCCGAGGATATCGTGCAAGACATTCTGCTGGCGGTGCATTCGAAGCGACACACATGGGACGTAAATGCTCCGTTTGCGCCCTGGCTGTTCGCAATTGCCCGCAACAAGCTGATCGATGCGCTACGCCGCCGGGGCAAGCGGGTGTTCGTCAACATCGACGATTTTGCCGAGACCCTGCCCGGTGAGGCGCAGGAGGAGAGGGCCTCCGCGAGCGAAATCGCTGCGCATCTGGACACGTTGCCGGCGCGGCAGCGCGAGGTCCTGCAGTCGATCGCCGTCGACAGCGCCTCGATCAAGGATACGGCGGCAAAATTCTCGATGAGCGAGGGCGCCGTGCGGGTGGCGTTGCATCGCGGGCTCGCCAACCTGACGGCGAAACTGCGGGACAGTTGAGCATGGATACCGATCAGCTCATTCGCACGCTCGCCGCCGACAACGTCAAGCGCGCACAGCCGGTGAGTTTTGTCCTGATGTTGGCGTTGCTCGCCGCCGCACCGATTTCCTTGCTGATGTTCTTCACCGAGCTCGGCGTCAGGCCCGATGTCATGACCGCGATGCACAATCCGTTCTTCGGTATGAAGTTCGCGGTGACGCTGGCGCTCGCCGCTTCGGCAATCGCCGTCAGCCTGCATCTATCGCGGCCCGAGGCGTCGCTGCGCGGCTTTGGCTGGTGGCTGCTTGTTCCAGCCGGGCTGCTCGTGGCCGGGATCAGCGGCGAGATGATGATGCCTCAGCGCGCGCCGATGATGACGCGGCTCGTCGGCAACAATTCGCGGGCATGCCTGATCTCGATTCCCTTGATGTCGCTGCCGCTGCTCGCGGCCGCCTTGTTCGGCCTGCGCCATGGCGCGCCGGCGCGTCCGGCAGTTGCCGGCGCCATCGCAGGCCTGGTGGCGGCGGGGCTGGCGGCAACGCTCTACGCATCGCATTGCGCCGATGATTCACCGCTGTTCGTGGCGACCTGGTACACGATCGGGACCGCGCTGGTCGCCGCGATCGGCGCAGTGATCGGCTCGAAGGTGCTTCGATATTGACAGTGAATTGCGATCCGTAGCCCGGATGGGGCGAAGCGCAATCCGGGACCAGCGCGCCGCCACTGAACGAGCCGGCCCCGGATTACGCTTCGCTCCATCCGGGCTACGGGACTTGCAATGACGAGTGTGAAGGCTACGCGGCGGGCGCGGTTTGCTGCATGCGGTGGAAGCGCAAGACCTGCTGCGCGGTCGATGGCCGGAGCCTTTCGTAGGTCTCCATGCAGGCCAGGAGATCGGTCGGCTCGCCGCCTGACAATTCGTCGCGCAGGTTGATGATCGAGCGCACGGTCGACCACGAGAAGCCTGCGACCTTGGCCAGGATCATCACGCCTTCGGCGCGGGTTTCGATCATCATGTTCTCGGCAACGGCCAGACTCACATTGGCAAGAGCTGCTATCGAGGCATTGGTCTCGTCGAACTTGCCGGCGTCGGCGAACGCCGCCACCTGGAATTCGTCGAGCCGGCCATCCTCATACAGCGACTTCACCAGCGCATGGGCGATCGCCGTATCACGCGTGACCGCCGAGGGCGAGGAGCGAGCGCGCCGCGTCGCCTCGCGCACCGCGCTCGGCACCTCCTTGGCCTGCTGTGGGTTGGCGGTTTCGAGCCGATGCCGCACCGTGTCCGATGCCTTCGCCAGCAGTTTCAGATAGAGATGCCGCGGCATGCTCGGACGCAGCCCGATGCAGGTCGCAAGGTCGTCATCGCCTTCGGCGCGGCTGATCAGCCGCGTGAAGCCGCGTTCGGTGAATTCGGCGCCGGGATTGTTGACGGTGCTCTGGATCACCTCGTCATTGCCGCGCAGCACCAGCACGTCGGTGACGGCGCCGCTCAGCGTCTTGCGCGCCGAGATCGCCATCAGATGCGCCTGGCTCTTGTTGCGTGCGGTCTCGATCAGGGTGTCATCGTCGAGCCGGCTCGATTGCGTCAGCACGGGGCCGGCGACCTCGATCATGTCGTCGAAGGCAAGCGTCCGGACGGTCAACGGCGGAGCGGTGTCGATCGGCGCCAGCCGGTTGGACAATAGCGCCTTCGCCGAGGCTTCGATGTGAAGCAGCAGGCACTGGAAGACATCGTCGAACAGCGCGATCTGCTGGTCCGAATAGTCCACCGCGCCGTTGACGAAAAGATCGGTCACGCGGCGCAGGGTCTCGACCCGGCGCGCCACCGTTCCATGCGCGAGCGTTGCCTGCAACTCGTCAAGCAAGTTCTCGGGGGCAATTGCGGGTTTCAAATTCATGACTGTGACTCTGTCCTGGAGTATTGGCGATGCCACCGCGCCGGATTCTCCGACGGTGGAAGCGAATTCGTTTGCTCATGCACTGACGATGCGATTGCGTCCCCGTGCCTTGGCCGCATAAAGCGCGCTGTCGGCGCGCGCGAGAAGCGTGTCCGGGCCCTCGTTGGGCCGCAGCGTTGCGATGCCGGCGGAAATCGTCACCTTCATGCCCGGCGAGAACGCGCTCCAGTCGAGCTCGGCGATGATGACCCGCAGCCGGTCCAGCGCGCGCGTGGCGCCATCTTCGTTCAACTCGGGCAATATCAGCAGGAACTCTTCGCCGCCGTAGCGGCCGAAGCGGTCGATGCTGCGGATGTTGGCGAACATGGAGATCGCGAAGGTCCTGAGCACCTCGTCGCCGGTCGGATGGCCATAGACGTCGTTGACGCGCTTGAACCAGTCGAGGTCGATCAGTGCGACCGAGCAGGGCGCGCCGGTGCGCTCGGAGCGGACGATCTCCTCGTCCAGCGTCCGCATGATGCTGCGCCGGTTGAATGCGCCGGTCAGCTCATCAAGCTCGGCGAGCTCCTCGATGCGCTTGTAGGCTTCCTTCAGCTTCTGCCCGTTCTGGTACAGCGATTGCTGCATCGAACTGGAGAGGATCCCTAAGAACATGCAGCGCCCGATGGTGAGCGCAAAGACCAGCATCGTGGCGAGCCGCTCCAGGGTGTTGCCATGCGGCATCGAGATCGGCTTGTCGGTCAGGAGGAACAGTGCGGCGAGGCCGAGCACCATCACCGTCCAGATCAGGGCGGTCTGTCGCGCCGAGGTCCTGAGCGCGCCGAAGCCGAACACCACGAACAGATTGCACAGGAACAGCACGCCGACTTGCGGCGCGATGTAGGTGAATGCGAGCTGGTTCGCCATGTGGACGGCCGACTGCGGCGCGACCAGATAGTGATCCCTGAAGCGATCGTGGAAGCCGAGCTCGGAAAGCAGCACGTAGACGGCGCACAGGCCCAACCCGCAAAGCGCGTAGGCCATGCCCATCGCCATCGGGATTGTGCCGGCGCTCGCATAGACCAGGAGCACGAGGGCGTCGAAAACGTAGCAGACGCCGATCATCGCCTGGATCTGGCGCCGACGTCTGGCGCGGCGCAACGGCTTCGTGGCAGCCAGCCGTGAGCCGCGGCCATTCAATCCGCCCGCAACCGGGTTCAGAAATGAGGACGCCGCGATGCCCATGCGCTCGCCATCGAGAGGAAAACTCGCAAAATCTACGGGGAAAAGCCTTTAGGTTTGGTATCTTTCGGCCCCGAATCTGGTCCGTAGAACCCTGCCATCTCCCTTGTTTTCGCAGGTGAAAATCGGGCGAACCCTGACAAGGCAATCGCGGCGGACGAGTGCCGGGCGCGACGGGTGGGAGTTGGCGGGAGGACTGCCTTATGCGCCGGCTCTTGCTAAGGTCGCGAGCAGGCGGCATGGTCTTGGGGAAGCTTGCCCCTACTATAATACCTAATTTGGGGGCGGGAGTGCGGAGTTCACGCGGAATTCGGAGTTTGTGGGATGGCTCACACATGCGTTCTGCACATTGCGGTAATGTGAAGAATTCTGCTCTCGCCATCGAACCAGCCCCCACCCCCTCTCGACCAATCTTGCGAGACGGCCATTGAGCGCGACACAGGCGGCTTCAGACGAGGTTCTGATCGCCCGGATCGCTCAAGGCGACCGGCTCGCCATGCAGGTGCTGTACGGGCGGCACCACGTCAGAGTGTACCGTTTCGGACTCCGGCTTGTGCGGGACGAACAGGTCGCGGAAGACCTCATCAGCGAGGTGTTTCTCGATGTCTGGCGCCAGGCCGGCAAATTCGAAGGACGATCTGCCGTCTCAACTTGGCTGTTGGCGATCACCCGGTTCAAGGCCCTGTCTGCGCTGCGGCGCAGGAAGGACGCTGAACTGGACGAGGACGCCGCGAACGCGATCGAGGATGCGTCCGACGATCCGGAAGTGGCGGTGCAGAAGAAGGATACGGGTGAAGCGTTGCGCAAGTGTCTGACGGCACTTTCGCTGGAGCACCGGGAGATTGTCGATCTGGTCTACTACCACGAGAAGTCCGTGGAGGAAGTGGCCGAGATCGTTGGTATTCCGGAGAACACCGTGAAGACGCGCCTGTTCTATGCGCGCAAGAAATTGGCCGAACTGCTCAAGGCAGCCGGCATAGAGCGAGGTTGGCCATGATGGCGGCGAGAAGGAAGATGCTGGAGGAGCCCAGCGACGTCGAACTGCTGCTGCCTTGGCATGCCACGGGCACGTTGAACGCGCGCGATGCGCGGCGTGTCGAGGAGGCACTGGCCAGCGATGCGGAACTCGCCGGGCAATACGCCGTGATCCGCGAGGAATATGCCGAGACCATCCGCCTCAACGAGAGCCTGGGCGCGCCGTCCATGCGCGCGATGCAGAAGCTGTTCGCCGAGATCGACCAGGAGCCGGTGCGCACACGGCCGGCTTCGGTGAGCCTTTCGAGGCGAATCTCGCAATTCTTCGCAAGCCTGTCGCCGCGGACGCTGGCGTGGTCGGCCGGCCTTGGCGCGATCGTGCTGCTGCTGCAGGCCGGCGTGATCGGCGCGGTGCTGATGATGAAGAGCCAGGGCAGTTCGTTCCAGACGGCGTCGCTAACGCTGGAGCCGCGGGCGGCTGCACCGGAGTTGCGATCCGCGGCCCCGATCACCCGCGACCTTGGTGCGGCGGCCAGCCCGCCGCGCGCGCTGGTGCGATTCGCGCCGGACGCCCGCATCTCCGACATCACGGCGCTGCTCGACAATTACCAGGCCTCGATCATTGGCGGGGCCCGCGAGGGCATGTTCCGCATCCAGTTCGGCAATAGCGCGATGAGCAAGAACGACGTTGCCGCGCTGCTCGGCAGGCTGCAGAAGGAAAAGGTCGTCAGCCTCGCGGTGGAAACGCCGTAAGACGCAACCCGTCATAAACCTCCCCATGACGCGCTAGCGCGAGACGCTATGGCCTGTGAACGCTCGAAATGGCGGATCGAGACGTCGTTGGCGCTGATTGCGGCGCTGTTTATCGGTTCCACAGGTCCGGCCGCGGCGCAGAGCATCATGCGCACGCCGGAAATCCGCGTCGCGCCGCGGGTGCCGAGCGTCAGCACGAATGTCGGGCCGCGGGTCAATACCAATATCGGCGGGGCGGCGGTTGCGCGGACCCCCTCGCGGATCAGCGTCACCACCATGCCCCGCATTGGCGTGCACTCGACGCTGCCCTCCGCGCGCTATTCGCCCAACCTCCATCGCGCCTGCGACGCTGCCTATCGCGGCGGCGACGGCGAGTGCCTCGACCGTCCCGTCGTCTCCACCTCGGATGGCGGCAGTGGCGGCAAGAAAGCCAAGGGCAGATCGCGCAACAACGCGCCGCAAACTGCGGTTGATCTCCGCGCGGTGCCCAACGAACTCGTGGCCGAGATCGATGGTGCGCTGACCGACGCGCAGATCGAGGAGCTGACGCGGCGTCATGGCCTGGCGCGGGTGGAGATACGGAACGTCCCGCTGCTCGGCTCCACCATCGGCCTGTTCCGCATCACCGACCGCCGCCCGGTGGACGTGGTGCGCCGGGCGCTTGCCGGCGACGGCCGCGTGCGGTCCGTGCAGCTCAACTTCCGCTACCTGTTGCAGGACCAGAAGACGGCACCGACTGAGGGCGATCCGGCGCAATACCCGCTGGCGCAGCTTCGCCTGCCGCAGGCGCACACGCTGGTCCGCGGCATGAACGTGACCATTGCCGTGATCGATTCCGGCATCGATGCCAGCCATCCCGAGCTGGCGAATACGATTGCCGACACATTCGATGCGATCGGCAGCAATGAAGGGCCGCACGCGCACGGCACCGGCATCGCCGGGACGATCGCCGCCCATGCCAGGCTGATGGGGAGCGCGCCGGAGGTGCGCATTCTCGCGATCCGCGCGTTCGGCGCGACCGCGAACGGGGCGCAGAGCTCGTCCTATGTGATCCTGAAGGGACTGGATTATGCGGCGCTGCACGGCGCGCAGATCATCAATATGAGCTTTGCCGGCCCTAAGGATCCGCTGATCGAGCGGGCGGTCGCTGCGAGTGCGGCGCGCGGCATCTTGCTGGTCGCCGCCGCCGGTAATGCCGGGGCGAAATCGGCGCCGCTTTATCCCGCCGCGAACCCGAATGTGATCGCGGTCAGCGGCACCGATGCGCAGGAGAAACTGTTCTCCGCCTCGAACCGGGGCAACTATATCGCACTCGCTGCGCCCGGCGCCGATATCTTCCTGCCGGCGCCGGACGGCAAATACCAGATCACCTCGGGCACGTCGTTTTCCGCCGCCTTCGTCAGCGGCATTGCGGCATTGGTGCTGGAGCGCAATCCTGCGCTGAAACCGAACGAGGTGCGTTCGATCCTGACCGGCACGGCGCGCGATCTCGGCGCCCCCGGACGTGACGATCTGTTTGGGGCGGGGCAGGCCGATGCGTTCGCGGCGGTATCCGCCGTTGCGGCAGTTCCTCTCGCCTCCGGCAAGCACGCACCGGCTGCGCCCGCGCAGGATAACACTTCTGTGAGCCGGGCGATGGAACAGTCGGCGCCAGCCGTGGCCGCGGACAAATCGGCCAAAAATGACGTGAAAAGCCCCGCCGCGCAGTGAGTTTTCCGCGCTTTCGGGCCGCAGACCGTCGCCGCGGAAGGTTAAAAAAATCGAACGAGGATTTTGAACGTGGCGCTGGATGTCGCGACCAATAAATGTGGGAGCGATCCATTCCTCCCCATTGGCTATATCAGGCGCGAGCGCCCATCCACCCCAAGCGCCCATATGGCTTGACCCGTCCGGTTGTCCCCCCGGACGGGTCTTCATTTTTGGGGACAGCGCTTCCTTGTCGCACGCACGGTCATGCAGGTGTCGCGTCGACCGTCTAAGAGCCGCAAACCCAATAATCCAGTATTCCTGCGGACTTCTCTGCGTGCCCCGAGTCGTTTACGAAAAGGTGTTAGACTTTTTTAACCTTTTCCACAGAATATCCCCGTCATATTTTGATTCGGTTCGGTTGCGTCCTGCGTCCGTTTCTCTCTTTACGGGCTGTCTTAATGACAAATCGAACTGACGCGGCCAGAGGCCGCGAGATCGTGGCGCGCTGGTGCGCGCTGGCGGAAGCACGGCTGGAACACCTCACCGAACTGTTCGAATCCGGGCGCTGGCGCCGCTATCACAGCGATGTGTCCTTCCTCGAGAACGTCCAGGAGGCCAAGCAGGCGGTCGAGACCTGGCGCGACCTGTTGCGGCGCGAGGCCTCGCTGGACAATTCGCCGATCGACATCTCCTGGCTCGGCCGCGGCCGCGTGACGCCGCTGCCGGCTCCGGTACGGCTGCAGCAGCGACCGGTCGAGCGGCCGGCACCAGTGGCGCCGCCGGAGCCGCCGGTCGAGGTCGTCGCGCTCGTGCAGGCTGTGGAAGAGGAGGCGCCGGTGCCGGAAGAGGCGCCGCTGCCGCTGCTCGACCTCGCCGCCATGCAGGCGCGCTATCCGCTGCTGCGCAACACGCTCTAAAAGCTATCTTCGGACCGCGTTGCCGCCGAGCACGACCTGCGCATATTGCTGCGCGCCGGCAACCGACAGATCCGTCGTGATCACGCGCGCATGGTCGAGCCCGACCACGGCGCCGCGCGGCGCTTCCGAGATCATGTTGTTGTTGACCAGCGCGATCCCGGCGCCCGGCACCACCGAGACGCCGATGCCGACAAACGCCTTGCGGATCACATTGCCCGTGATAGCGACGTCGCGCAGATATTTGCCCCAGCCGGCAACGATGCCGAAGGAGGGCGCATTCTCGATCACGTTGCCCGTGACGGCGGTGTCCGCCTCGATATAGATGCCGATGCCGGCGTCATCGTCCGGCGCGGTCCCGATCGGTCGCTTCGGGATCAGGTTGCGGATGATGTTGCCCTGGACCGCCGCGATGCGGCCACCCTCGTTGAAATTGCAGACGGAGACGCCAACGGCGGCGCCGTCGACCGTGTTGTTGGCGATGACGGCGCCCTCGAAGGCGAACTCCGAATAGAGCGCGACCTCGCGGACATCGCTGACGCTGTTGTCTGATATATGGATGTTCGACGCCGAATTGCCGCGCACGGCCGAATAATCGCAATTGCGAATGCGGTTGCCGCGCACGATCACATTGCCGGCCCGGAAGACGTTGATGGCGTTGCCGTACTGGCCGGAGCCGCCGGGCCCGGCCTTGATGTCCTCGATGCGGTTGTCGGCAACGATCGTGCCGTCATCGCCGATGGCGGTGCGCAGGATCTCGATGCCGTTGTCGTTGGTGCCCGAGATCGTGTTGCGCGACACCATCAGGCCCAGCGCGTCGAACGAGACGATGGCGGTGGTCGCAATGTCAGTGAAGATGTTGCCGCTGACGTCGCCCGACACCTGCTCGAACCAGATGCCGTTGCCGCCGCTGCCTTTGATCTCGCAGTCGGTGATGCGGACATCGCGCCCGGTCAGGCAATGCACGAGGCCGCGCCGCGTCGGCAACGGCACATTGCCGCCGTCCAGCGTGAGGCCGGAGAGGCCGATGCTGTCGGCGCCTTCACCAAGAAACATCGACAGCCCGCCATTGAAGACGAGCCTGGTCGCGCCACGCACGCCGATGAGCTGCGAGCCGCTCTGCAGGCGGAGCAGGCCGGTGCGATAGACGCCCGGCGGCAGCGCCAGCGGCGCTTGCACGCGTGCGGCCTCATCGATCGCGCGCTGCAGGACTTTGGTCTGATCGTCGGGATTGCCGGGGCGCACACCATATTGCGTGGCGTCGCGGCCGAGCGCCGAGGTGATCGGCGCCGCGCGCGCAGCGTCCGCCGACAGCGCCAGCGCGCCGGCGGCGCCCGCTGCGGAAACCCCGATGAGATGGCGGCGATTGACGTCCATGATCCCTCGCGAAGGAAGTCGTACCGCACAACTGTAGCCTGGCAGGGTGAGCGCGAGGGGGCGTAGACGCGATTGTTGCAGGTAGGGTTAACCCGCGGTGGAGCGGCACTGCGTAGGGTGGGCAAAGGCGCGTCAGCGCCGTGCCCACCATCAACACTCCGCTCGTGATGGTGGGCACGCTTCCGCCTTCGCTCTTCGAGCTACGGCGGACAAGTCGCTTTGCCCACCCTACGCAGCTAAGGTCGGCCGCCGCGCCAGCTTTACCATTTCCATCAGCAACGCCTCGCCGGCATCGACGAGATCTTCCAGCGTGATGCGCTCGGTTCCCTTGCGCAGCGATGTGCCCCGGCGCGGGATCAGCGGCACATGGACGAATGCGGCGAGCTGCAGGCCGTCGGTCTTGCCTGCCGCTTCGATCGCGCGCCAGCTTAAGTAGTTGCAGAGATAGCTGCCGGCATCGCGGGAGGCGCGTGCGTCGATGCCGGTCATAAGCGCAGCGCGGAGCAGTTTTGCGGTGTGCGGTCCGAACATTGTCGCATCGCCGCCGTCGACGATCGAGCCCTTGCGCGCGCGGCGGCGGCCGGCGTCGGCGACCAGCGTGGTGACCGCATTGCGGGCGCGGGTCTCGATCCGCAGATGCGCGGTGCGACTGGCAAGCCCGAACATCAGAAGCACCCGCGGGCGGACGCGCGCGATCAGCTCCGGCAATTCACGATCGACGGCGTCGTAAGTGACCTTGAAGATGTGGCTCGTCAACTTGACGTCGTCGAAGGCGGGACGGCGCAGCTCCGTCAGCCGCTTCACCAGCGGCATGGTCGGATTGAACGGCGCCCCGGGAAACGGACCGAAGCCGGTGACGAGCACGGAGAGCTTTTCGCTCATCGCAACAGTTCCGCGATCTGCTCGGCCGCCACCGCCGGCGAGATACGGCCGTCGGCGACCTCGGCCTCCGTCTTCTTCACCTTGGCGCGGATGGCGGGGTCCGAGCGCAGGCGCGCCATGATCCGCTGCTCCAGCATCGACCACATCCATTTCACCTGCTGCTCGCGCCGTCGCGCCGCGAACTCGCTGGAGGCGTTCATCGCGGTGCGATGCTCGACGATCTTCTGCCAGAGCTTGTCGATGCCCGTACCGGTCAGCGCCGAATAGGTCTCGACCGGCGGGTGCCAGTGTTGCGAACGCGGTGCCAATATATGCAGCGCGCTGCGATAGTCGGCCGCCGCGACATTGGCCCGCTTGAGATTGTCGCCGTCGGCCTTGTTGATCGCGATCATGTCGGCGAGCTCGACCAGGCCCTTCTTGATGCCCTGCAGCTCGTCGCCGGCGCCGGGCAGCATCAGCGCAAGGAAGAAATCGGTCATGTCGGAGACCGCGGTCTCGGACTGGCCGATGCCGACGGTCTCCACCAGCACCACATCAAAGCCGGCCGCCTCGCAGAGCAGCATCGCCTCGCGCGTCTTTGCCGCGACGCCGCCGAGCGTGCCGGAGGAAGGCGAGGGGCGGATATAGGCCTGCTCGGACGCCGAGAGCCGCGCCATCCGCGTCTTGTCGCCAAGGATCGAGCCGCCGGTGCGCGCCGACGACGGGTCGACCGCCAGCACCGCGACCTTGTGCCCGTGCTCGATCAGGTACATGCCGAGCGCGTCGATGGTGGTCGACTTGCCGACCCCGGGCGAGCCGGTGATGCCGACACGAAAAGCCTTTCCGGTCTCCGGGAGCAGCGCCTGCACCAGATCACGCGCCGCTGCCTGGTGATCGGCACGACGGCTTTCAATCAGCGTGATCGCACGCGCCAGCGCCGCGCGGTTGCCGGCGCGCAGGTCATGGGCGAGGGCGTTGATGTCGAGCGCTTTGGTGCCGCTCATTGCTGATCGTCTTCATCCGCTTTTGGCCGCGATCCCCCGAAAATCCTGGCACCCTCCGCCGTCAGATATGGCTTCAGCGTCTCCCACGGCACGAAGGCGACGTATTGGCCTTCGGCGTAGGGGCCGACCGCGTAGGGCGGATAATGGAAGGTCAGGCCGGAGCTCTTGCCCGCCTCGCTCGAAGGCGCCAGCGTGACCGCGCCGATCTTGAGCAGCGTCGGCTTCAGTTCTTTGTACCACTCGGCGGTCGCGGTCTCGTCGGCGCCGCGCTTCTTCTTCTCGGCGTTCAACGAGGCGATGACCGCCTCCAGCATCGCCTTCATGGTCGGCCCGTCGTCGGCGGTCTCCGTGAAGAAGGGGCGGATGCTGATGCGCTTCTTGTCGGTGGAATCCCACAGGATCGTGTTGACGTCCGAATTCGGATGCGCGCCGCGGGTATTGATGTAGTCGTTGCGGACAATGCTCGCGTAACGGCCACCGACCACCGAGCGGACATTGTACTTGCGCTCGAAGGTCCAGCCGCCACGGTCGAACAGTTGCGGATCCTGCTTCCGTGTGGATGCCGCTTCGGCCGCGCTCTTGTCGACCCACTTCCTGCCTTCGGCAAGGCAATTGGCTGATAGCGCGGGATCGGCCTTGATCTTGTCGTCGAGATAGACGGTGGCTTCGATGCTCCTGTTCTTGACCAAAGCGTCCGGCTTCGGATCGGCGAAGGCCGGCTGGAGACATATGACGCTCAATGCCAGCGCGATGCTTAATTTGCTCAGTAAGGTCAAGGTTTGACTTCCTTGGCAATTTGTCCGGCGAAGCGCTTCAGAGGTTCGAGATCGCGCTCGACCATGTTCCATAGCAAATCCGCGTCAGTTCGGTGATAAGCGTGGCGCAGCCAATTTCCAAGATCGGCCAAACCTCGCCAATTGATACCAGGTTCTCTCGCCTTCAATTCCGTCGGAATAGACCGAGACGCTTCGCTAATGATTTCAAGCAATCTTTCCGTCGCTAGTCGCGCCACCAGATCAGCGGCAAAGCTTTCGCGCGTGTGCCCAGCCACCATGTGTCGAATATGGTCGATCGCCGCGACGATGTGATCGATTCGATCAGCGAGGGTTGGGCGCACGTCAAAACACTTCGACGATATCGTCCGCTATGCGCTGCGCGAAGCGGGGAGTGAGGGAGCGTCGCGTGGTAGCCTGCGCCTGCAATCCGGTCGCATCCTCTATGATATGCTCAACATTAATCAAGTTAAGGAGCGAGAACGAGGCGTCTGGCTCGGTCTCGACAAGCACATCGATGTCGCTGTCAGGCCGATTGTCGCCGCGTACGCGAGAGCCAAAAATGGCAAGCTTCGACACACCCGTCGCCTTTATGGCGTCGGTGTTCTTCCGTATCGCAGCAATGATTTCGTCACGCGTCATCGCACAACTCTCAGCGGCTTCGCTAGTAGTCTATCAACTACTCCGCCGCCTCGCTATGGCCGAGCCGGGCGTTGAGCTTGTGGATCAGCTCTTCGGCGGCGTCGGAGATCACGGTGCCCGGCGGGAAGATCGCTTCCGCGCCCGCCTGGTACAGCGCCTCATAGTCCTGCGGCGGCACCACGCCGCCGATGATGATCATGATGTCCTCGCGGCCGTATTTCTTCAGCGCGGCCTTCAGTTCCGGCACCGCCGTCAGATGCGCGGCGGCGAGTGAGGAGACGCCCAGGATGTGCACGTCGTTTTCCACCGCCTGTCGCGCCGCTTCGTCGGCGGTGGCGAACAACGGCCCGATATCGACGTCGAAGCCGATGTCGGCAAAGGCCGATGCGATCACCTTCTGGCCGCGGTCGTGGCCGTCCTGGCCGATCTTCGCCACCAGGATGCGCGGCCGGCGGCCTTCGGCCTCCTCGAAGGCGTCGATCAGCGCCTGCACCTTCTCGACCCGGTTGGACATGGCGGCTGCCTCCCGCTTGTAGACGCCGGTGATGGACTTGATCTCGGCGCGATGGCGGCCGAACACTCTTTCCATGGCATCCGAAATCTCGCCGACGGTCGCCTTGGCACGCGCGGCGTCGATGGCGAGCGCCAGCAGGTTGCCGTTGCCTTCGGAGGCCGAACGGCTCAGCGCCATCAGCGCCTGCTCGACGTCCTTCTGATTGCGCTCCTGCCGCAGCCGCTTCAGCTTGTCGATCTGCAGCCGCCGCACGTTGGTATTGTCGACCTTCAAGACGTCGATCGGCGCCTCGTTCTCCGGCCTGTACTTATTGACGCCGATCACCGCCTGCTTACCCGCATCGATCCGCGCCTGGGTCTTGGCCGACGCTTCCTCGATGCGCAGCTTCGGCACGCCGGCTTCGATCGCCTTCGCCATGCCGCCGAGCTCCTCGACTTCCTGGATATGGCCCCAGGCTTTTGCGGCGAGATCGCGGGTCAGCCGCTCGACATAATAGGAGCCGCCCCAGGGATCGATGATCCGGTTGGTGCCGCTTTCCTGCTGCAGGAAGAGCTGGGTGTTGCGCGCGATGCGGGCGGAGAAGTCGGTCGGCAGCGCCAGCGCTTCATCGAGCGCATTGGTGTGCAGCGACTGGGTGTGTCCCTGCGTCGCCGCCATCGCCTCGATGGTCGTGCGCATCACATTGTTGAAGACGTCCTGCGCCGTCAGCGACCAGCCCGAGGTCTGGCAATGCGTGCGCAATGAGAGCGAGCGTGGGTCCTTCGGGTTGAACGGCTTGAGCAGCTTGGCCCAGAGCAGGCGCGCGGCGCGCATCTTGGCGACTTCCATGAAGAAGTTCATGCCGATCGCCCAGAAGAACGACAGCCGCGGCGCGAAGCGGTCGACATCGAGGCCGGCGGCAAGGCCGGCGCGCAGATATTCGACGCCGTCGGCGAGCGTGTAGGCGAGCTCGAGATCCTGCGTCGCCCCGGCCTCCTGCATGTGATAGCCGGAGATCGAGATCGAGTTGAACTTCGGCATCCGCTGCGAGGTGAAAGCGAAGATGTCGGAGATGATCCGCATCGAGGGTGCCGGCGGATAGATGTAGGTGTTGCGCACCATGAACTCTTTCAGAATGTCGTTCTGAATGGTGCCCGACAATTTCTCCGGCGGCACGCCCTGTTCCTCGGCGGCCACCACGAACAGTGCAAGGACCGGCAGCACCGCGCCGTTCATGGTCATCGACACGCTCATCTGGTCGAGCGGGATGCCAGCGAACAGCGTGCGCATGTCGTAGATCGAATCGATCGCAACGCCAGCCATGCCGACGTCGCCGGAGACGCGCGGATGATCGGAGTCATAGCCGCGGTGGGTGGCAAGATCGAAGGCGACCGAAAGGCCTTTCTGCCCTGCCGCGAGGTTACGGCGATAGAAGGCGTTGGAGTCCTCCGCCGTGGAGAAGCCGGCATATTGCCTGATGGTCCAGGGCTGGTTGACGTACATCGTCGGGTAGGGGCCGCGCAAATAGGGCGCGATGCCCGGCCAGGTCTCGAGAAAGTCGATGCCTTGAAGATCGGCCTCGCTATAGCTGGGCTTTACCGGGATGCCCTCTGGCGTCAGCCAAGGGTCTGCACTGCCGGTGGGCGCGACGGACACGGTTTTCTCAAGCGCGATATCGGCGAAGTCAGGTATGCGGCTCATGGTCATCAACTATAGCATGTGCGATCGAAAGTGGTGGCTACCTCAATCATGGTCCGGATGCTGGTGGCTGACGATGGTCGCCATCTTCTCCGGTCCGTAATTCTGCTGCGTGGTCTGGCTCGGCAGGTTGGCGATGCCGACCACCCAGCCGAGGCGGGATTCAGTGCCGTATTGCCGGGTCGGCGCCACCATGTCGGGCCGGTCGAAGGAGCCGGTCATGATCTCGATACGGGGGCCGTCGATGCGGCGGAAGCTCAACGGCGTGCCGCAGGCGGCGCAGAAATCGCGCTCGGCGATCGAAGAGGAGCGGAACGAGGCCGGCTTGCCGCGGGTCCAGGCGAAGTCGTTCTTTTCGATGTCGGCGAAGGAGGCGAACGGCGCGCCGGAGGCCTTCTGGCACATCCGGCAATGGCAGATGCTGATCCGCGTCGGCGCCGCCGTTACCGCAAAGCGGATCGCGCCGCATTGGCAGCCGCCGGTCAGAACGGGTTTTTGGCTCGACGTCATGCTCACTCCATCCGCCTATAGGCTTCCTGCAGCGTCGCCGGCGCGTCGCAGCCGGCAAAGATGAAATCGGTCACGCCGGACGCGCGCAGTGCGGCTTCCAGCTCCCCCGGCCGTCCAGCCAGATAGATATGCCTTGCGCCGGCGGCTTGAAGAGCCTTGGCCGCGGCGGCGGCGTGTTCCGCATAGACCTTGTCCGAGGAACACAGGCAGACGATCGTGGCCCCCGAGGCCTTGAAGGCGTCGGCAAGTGCTGTCGGATCGGAAAATCCCTGGCTGTCGACCGCCTCGATGCCGCCGGTCTCGAAGAAGCTCTTCGCAAAGGTGGCGCGCGCGGTGAAGTCTGCAGGCGTACCGAGGTTGGCGAGGAAGATTTTTGAACGCGCCCCGCTCGCCTTCAGCTTTGCGTCGGATTTGTCGCGCAGTGCCTCGAAGGGTTCGGCGAGCCGCATCGGTGACAGCGCGTCAAACTTGAATTTGGCCTCGCCATAAGGTGGTAGCCCAACCGGCTTTGCTTCCAGCACCGTGGCATCGGCCTCGTGCAGGTTCGGAAACTCGCTGGCGCCGGTCAGCACGTCGCGACGCTTGGCGATGTTGGCCTCGCGCGCGGCACGCGTAGCGGCGACCTTGCGCTGGATCAAGTTCTCTCGAAGCGCGGCAAAGATGCCGCCGGCTCTTTCGATCTCCTGGAACGCCAACCAGGCAGCTTCGCAAAGCTCCTTTGTCAGCGCCTCGATGCCGCCGGAGCCCGCCGCCGGATCGGATACTTTGGCGAGATTGGACTCTTCCAAGAGAATGAGCTGCGTGTTGCGCGCAACGCGCCGGGCAAAGTCGTCGGGCAGGCCGAGCGCCAGCGTGTGCGGCAGCACGGTGACGGCGTCGGCGCCGCCAAGCCCCGCCGAGAAGGCGGCCATGGTGGCGCGCAGCATGTTCACATAGGCATCGCGCTCCGTCAGCATCCGCCAGGCGGTGTCGGCGGCGATGAACAGTGGTCGTGGCGTCAGTCGGCAGGCCTGTTCGACCCGCGCCCACAAGAGCCGCAGCGCGCGGAATTTCGCCAGCGTCAGGAACTGGTCGGTATCGGCGCTGAGCCGCGCATAGACCATGCCTTGGGCATCCTCGAGCGCGACACCGGCTTGTTCGAGGGCGCGCAGATAGGCGACCCCGCTTGCCAGCACGAAGGCGAGTTCCTGCACCTCCGATCCGCCGGCATCATGGATCACCCGCCCATCTGCAGCGGCGAAAGGCCCCTTGAATCCGAGCGCCACCAGGCCTTTGACGGCGCCGGTCACCGCCGGCACGATCTCGCTCCACTCATAGGGGCTAAAGCCCCAGACCGCACAGGCCGCCAGCGGATCGAGCCCGAAACGGATGTCACACTTGGCGGGATCAAATCCCCTGCGCTTCACATATTCCGCGACGTGGATCGCGGCCATCCGTGATTGCGGGCCGATCTGGAGATCCAGCGCGATACCGGCATCGAGGTAGATGCCGTCGAGCACCTTGTCGACGGCTTCGGCCGTTGGCTCTAGTCCAAAACCATAGGCGCCACTGCCGCCGGCGAAGACCAGCGCGAGGCCGGTGGCGCCATTCTCGAGATCATGCAGCGCCTGCGCATTGGCGCGGCGCGGGTCGGGATCGTCGATCCGCTGCATGATCTGCCAGGGCGCAGCCTGGCCTCGGCCGGCGATCGGGCTGGCATTGGTGGCGCGGCGATAGATCGGCTCGATTTTGATCCCGTCATAGGTCTTGCCGACCAGCTTCTCGAACGGCGCGCCCTTCAGGACGCCGTCCACCAGCTTGCGCCAGTCCTCGTAAGTCGCCGGCGCGAAATCGGCCGCCAATCGCAGATCGTCAGTCGTGGTCGTCATCCGCCCTATCGTTCCTCAAGTCTTCCTCGCCGTTTGACCGGAAATTGCCACGCCGAAGCCGCCAAGCCAAACCCTAGTTTGGGGTACCGTAGCCCGGGTGAAGCGCTAGCGTAACCCGGGGCCGCTCGCAAACGTTGATGCAGGTATCCCGGGTTGCGCGTTCCGCTCCACCCGGGCTACGCGTCACTCACCGAAATCCGGGAGCCGCACGATACCGTCGGTCGAAACCGCCGCCAGCGCATCCCTGATCCTGCGTCCCGCAATGACACGGTCGGGCGCGATTTCCGCGAGCGGCACCAGCACGAAGGCGCGCTCGAACAGGCGAGGGTGCGGCAGCGTCAATTCCGGCCGGTCGATCCTGACATCGTCATAGGCGATCAGGTCGAGATCGAGCGTGCGCGGGCCGAAGCGGCGTTCGGGGGAGCGGTCGCGGCCGAACTTGGTCTCGACCTTCTGCAGGCAGAACAAGAGCGCGTGGGGATCGAGGCTGGTCTCGATCTCGATGCAGGCATTGACGAAGCCTGGTTGCTGTTCGTCGCCCCAGGGAGGCGTGGCATAGTCCGCCGAGCGGGCCACCAGCGCGGCCTGCGTCATGCCGCAAACTTGCGGAATGGCCTTGTTGAACGTCGCGCGGACGTCGCCGAGATTGCCGCCCAATGCAATCAGCGCGCTAGCCATGCGCGGCCGTTTGCCGCGTGCGCGTCAGCACCACGCCGACATCCTCGAAGATCGCGGCGATTGGCGCGTGCGGCTTGTGCACGGTGACCTTGACCGCGCTGACGCGAGGGAAGGTCGACAGCACCGCGTCCGCCACCGCGCCCGCGGCTCGCTCCAGGAGCTTGTAATTGGTATCCTTGAATGCCTCGGTCGCGGTCGCCACCACATTGGAATAGGACACGGTGTCGGCAAGCTTGTCGGTGCGCGAGGATTCGGAGAGGTCGACGGAGAGTTCGAGATCGATGACGAAGCGCTGCCCGACTTCGCTCTCGTGTTCCATCACGCCGTGACGGGCATGGATGAAGATGCCGGTGATGAAGATCGTATCGGTCATTCCTGGCCCCTGATCGCTGCCGCCACCCGCAACGCCTGCACCGTTTCCGCAACATCGTGGGCGCGGATGATCTGCGCGCCGCTCTGTGCAGCGATGAGATGCGCCGCGATCGAGCCGCCGATGCGCTGGTGCGGCTGCGACGGCGTCACGGTGCTGATGAAGCGCTTGCGCGAGGCGCCGACGAGAAGCGGCAGGCCGAACGCGCGAAGCTCTGCGAGCCGCGCCAGCACCATCATGCTCTGCTGCGGCGTCTTGCCAAAGCCGATGCCGGGATCGAGCACGATCTGGTCGGCCGAAATGCCAGCCTTGGCGGCGATGTCGAGCGAACGGGCGAAGAAGGCCGAAACACCCTTCATGATGTCGATCGAGGGATCGGCCTGGTCGCGGTTATGCATGATGATGATAGGCACGTGCTGCGCCGCGACCAAGGGCGCCATGCCGGCATCGCGCTGCAGGCCCCAGACATCGTTGGCGATGAGCGCGCCGTGATCGAGCGCCCAGGCCACGACGTCCGATTTCATGCTGTCGATCGATACGGGCACGCCGAGCGAGACGACATCCGCCAGCACGGGCTGCAACCGCCGCAACTCCTCTTCCACCGAGACCGGCTGGGAACCGTAGGGGCGGGTGGATTCGGCGCCGATGTCGATGATGTCGGCGCCTTCGGCGACCATCTTGCGCGCCTGCGCCAGCGCCTGTTCAGGCGCGGTAAACCGGCCGCCGTCGGAAAAAGAATCCGGGGTGACGTTGAGCACGCCCATCACGGCCGGGTAGGGCCGGGATAGCAGCGCCGGCAGCACCGCAGTCCCGCCGGAATGGACGTCCCTTTGCATCGCAGCAATCATGCCGGTCGATTTGCGCGTCCCGCACCGGCGAGTCAAGCTGGGAATAGCGAACGAGCTTAGAGCATGATCCGGAAAAGTGGAAACCGGTTTTCCGAAAAGATCATGCTCAAACAAAGAGATGAGATCATAATCCGATTCCGTCTAATCGGATCATGATCTAGTAAGTGATCTTGGGCGGCAATTTGCGTGCGCGCTCGATCAGGAGCTCGACCGATTTTTCCGAAGGCAGGACGCGGACGAGCTTACGCTTGGTGTTCACGTCCTTCATGTTCTGTGCAAGCCGCGCCGGATTGCGCAGCGCGAGTTCGCGAACGGTGGTGACGCCGGCGGCGCGGACCAACCCGACCTTTGCCTTACCCATCCCGGGAATGCGCATGTAGTCGGAGACGTTGGCCCATTCGAGCAATTGTTGTTCGCTGATGCCGGTCTTGGCCGCGAGCACCTTGCGTCCCTTGACGGTGCGGGCGGCTTCGAGCAGCGCGTCCGTGGTGCGAATGCCCTGAGCCTTCAATTTCGAGGCGCAATAGGCGCTCAGACCATCGATCTCGGAAAGTGGATATGTCATGATGTCTGGTATTGAATGACTCAACCTGAGGGTGCGTTCAAGCAAATTGGCTGAGTCCTGGCGTCCCCGCGACGATCTCGCCCATCTGATCCGCTCCGAGTTTGTCGCGCCTGAACCGGAAAAGTTCACGCGCAATCTTCTGAACCTCATTCATGCTGAGGCCGAGCGCCATCAGCCTGGTGCCGACAGCCATCAATCCGCCGCCCATCAATCGCACGAGACCTGCACTGTTGTCCGCGGCCGCAATCGCCGCTTCCGCGCCCGGAATCTGGCCGATCAGCGCTTCAACCTGGCTGGATGGCCCCTCCCGACGGAGGAAACCCAGAACGATGCCGACGGTCTTTTCGGCGACAGCGCTATCGATGCCGGCCTCGGCGGCCAGCCGTCCAACCAGTTCGTCCATCTTGCCCCGCCCTCTGCCGGCTTGCCGCCGGACCTTGCTTGGGAATTGATCTTGAGCGCCTGTGTTGCGAATTACAAGCGACGAGCGCAGATGATCCCACTTTTCGTCCTCATCACAGGCGAAGTGTTGCAGTAATACAAGAGTACCTATGCTAATCGCGCTGTTCTATCGCGTTGCGTCATCGTTTTTTGAACGGCTCGCAAGCGAAAGAGAAGATGAGAAGTGTGACGTCCGGGCGGCAAAAAAGCGCTGGCGGCGCTTGACAGTTTTAATCGACGGGCAAGATGCAATATGATGGGTGTGTTCGGCGAAGATGCCTTCCCGATACGCGCGAAGAGGCGATGCGATGGCGACTTCCGACAACAAGATTGCCGATACGGACGAGAAGATTTTTATCGGTAAGGGCGAACAAGCGGCGTGGCTGACACTTGCGCTCGCCAATCGCCACGGACTTGTTACCGGCGCAACGGGAACTGGCAAGACCGTCACACTGCAGGTGATGGCGGAAGGATTTGCGCGCGCTGGCGTTCCGGTCTTTGGCGCCGATATCAAGGGAGATCTGTCCGGGATCGCTGAAGTCGGCGAGGCCAAGGACTTCATTGTCAAGCGCGCCAGCGAGATGGGGCTGAAATTCCAGCCGGACCAGTTCTCGACGGTGTTCTGGGATGTGTTCGGCGAGCAGGGGCATCCGGTGCGCGCGACCGTCACCGAGATGGGACCGCTGTTGCTGTCACGGATGCTTGATCTCAACGACGTCCAGGAAGGTGTTCTCAACGTCGCGTTCCGCGTCGCCGACGAGAACGGACTTGCACTGATCGACATGAAGGATCTGCGCGCGCTTCTGGATGCGATTGTGCCGTCTGGCGGCAAGAAAGCCGCCGATGATGAGGAAGATCCGCTGGAGCCGCTCCGCAAAGCAGCGCAGAGCTTCGGCAATGTCAGCAAGGCGACCGTTGGGACCATCCAGCGCCAGCTCCTGGTGCTGGAAAATCAGGGCGGCGCGAAATTCTTCGGCGAGCCGGCTTTGACGCTGAAGGATTTCATGAAGACCGACAGCGACGGCCGCGGCATCGTCAACATCCTCGCTGCCGACAAGTTGATGCAGAGCCCGCGGCTCTATGCAACCTTCCTGTTGTGGATGCTTTCAGAATTGTTCGAAGAACTGCCGGAGGCCGGCGACCTGCCGAAGCCGAAGCTGGTGTTCTTCTTCGACGAGGCGCATCTCTTGTTCAACGATGCGCCGAAAGCGCTGCTGGACAAGATCGAGCAAGTGGTGCGGCTGATCCGCTCCAAGGGCGTCGGCGTCTACTGCGTCACCCAGAATCCGATCGACGTGCCGGACAAGGTGCTCGCGCAATTGGGCAACCGCGTGCAGCATGCGTTGCGTGCCTTCACGCCGCGCGACCAGAAGGCGGTCGCGGCCGCCGCGCAAACGTTCCGGCCCAATCCGAAGCTCGATACCGCCCGCGTGATCATGGAACTCGGCAAGGGCGAGGCGCTGGTGTCCTTCCTCGAAGGAAGCGGTACGCCGTCGATGGTCGAGCGCGTGATGATCCGGCCGCCGTCAGCACGGATCGGGCCGGTTACGCCGGAGGAGCGCAAGAAGATCATCGACGCAAGCCCGTTCAAGGGTAAATACGATACCGCGATCGATTCCGAATCCGCTTACGAGATACTGCAGAAGCGGATCGAAGGGACGGCGCCGCCGGCGGACGGCTCTGAAGCTGGCGGAGGCGGTGGCATTCTCGGCCAGATCGGCGATATTGCCGCCACGATCTTTGGCACCAATGTGAGGCGCGGCAGGCTGTCGACCGGTCAGGTCATCGCGCGCAACGTCACGCGCTCGGTCACCAACAAGGTGATCGGCGGCATCGTGGCCGACGTCGGCAAATCGGTCGGCGGTCAGGTCGGCGGCTCGATCGGACGTGCACTGGTGCGCGGCGCGCTTGGCGGCTTGTTGCGGCGGTAGTGTCGGCTGCGACACCAGATTGTGACGAGGGATGGATTGCTTTGTCGCTCCGCTCCTCGCAATGACGAACGGGGACTGCTCTCCGCTCCAACCACCGTCATTGCGAGCCACCCGGTCGGCGCGAAGCGCCGCCGGATGACAGGCTCCGCGAAGCAATCCCTGCGTTATCACGAAATGAAAAGGATCAACGGCTTGCTGATGTCTGGAACGAGCTTGTGCTGAGATACCCATCGCTTCGGGCACCGCTCGACATCCTGTTCTTCCTCGGCTGCATCGCGCTGACCGCCGATGTGCTCGTTCCCGAGATTTTCGGGCACGGCAAGACCAAGGATTATCCGTTGTGGTATTGGGCCGGGCAGCAGGTGCTGCAGGGCAAGGATCTCTATCCCGCCGATCCCCATACCTATTTTGATTTCATCTACCCGCCGCTGCCGGCGGTGCTGCTCGCCGTGCCCAGCTATTTCGGCAAGGTCGCGCTCTATCTCGCGCTCTCCCTGCTCAACATCATCGCCTGGTGGATGACGGCGCAGCTATCGCACGCGATGGCGGGATCGAGCCGCAAGCCGGGCTGGCTGTTGGAGGCGCTGCCCGGCCTCGTCACGCTCACATTTGTCTTTGATATGTTCGATCTCGGCCAGCCGAATCTGATCCTGCTGGCGATGATGCTGTACGGATTCTGGCTGTTGCGGCTGAGCCGGCCGTGGTTCGCGGGAAGCATGTTTGCGCTGGCGACCGCGATCAAGGTGTTTCCGATAGCAGTATTGCCCTATCTGATCTGGCGCAGGCACTGGACGGCGGTTGCGAGTACGTTGGTGTTTCTCGCCGTGTTCTTGTTCGTGCTGCCGGCGCCGTTCCGCGGCGTCCAGCACAACGTCACGGAATTGAAGACCTGGTATCAGGGCATGGTCGGCTCGAGCTCGGAAAAGGGCTTCGGCCAACGCGACGAGCAGAACTGGTCCTGGGTGAACCAGTCGATCATCGCGATGACGCATCGGCTGACGCGTCCGGTCAACTACAACCAGGACGATCCGTTCAAGGCCAAGCCGGCGCGGTACATGAACATCGTCGATCTCGACTTCAAGACGTCGAACCTCATCGTGCTGGCGATCTCGCTCGCGCTCGGTCTCGGCTACATCGCGGTGATGCCGCCGGCGTCGCGCCGGACTGAAAAGTCCGATGCGGAGGAGATCGGCATCCTGTTCTGCCTGATGACGGTCGCCTCGCCACTGGCGCGGCAATACTACTTCCTCTGGCTGTTCTTCCCGATGACGGTCCTGATGCACCGCGCCGCCTTTGATCCGCGGCCGGCGGTCCGGACCGGGACGTGGATCCTGCTGGCCGTCGCCGGCTGCCTGCTCCTGTTGTCGCTGCCGCTGTTTCCGATCGATGTGCAGGCCTACGGTAACAATCTCGTGGCGACCATCGTGCTCGCGGGTGGATTGGTCTGGCATATGCGGCATTCGCCTGCGGCCGATGCCGCCGGCGCTTTGCCTCCGGCGGCAGGCGGGCTAAAACTCGGTGACAACAGCGCCCACAGCTAGGGAATTCAGCGATGTCCAGTCCAAAGCTTCAAGCCGTCCTCGACCGCATCGACGCCGATTTCGACAACAGCCTGGAGCGGCTGTTCTCGCTGCTGCGGATCAAATCGATCTCGGCCGATCCGGCCTTTGCGGCTGACTGCAAGGCGGCAGCCGAGCATCTCGCCAAGGATATCGCGACGCTTGGCTTCGCGGCCGAGGTCAGGCCGACCGCGGGCCATCCGGCCATCGTCGCCAAGGCCAATGGCAGCACGGATGGCCGGCCGCATGTGCTGTTCTACGGCCACTACGACGTGCAGCCGGTCGATCCGCTCGATCTCTGGCACCGTCCGCCGTTCGAGCCCGTCGTCACCGACCATGCCGACGGCCGCAAGATCATCGTTGCGCGCGGCGCGGAGGACGACAAGGGCCAGTTGATGACCTTCATCGAAGCCTGCCGCGCCTGGAAGCAGGTGGCGGGTTCGCTGCCGGTCGACATCACCATCTTGATCGAGGGCGAGGAGGAAGTCGGCTCGAAGAATTTCGTGCCCTTCCTGGAAGCCAACAAGTCGGAGTTCAAGGCCGATTTCGCGCTGGTCTGCGACACCGGCATGTGGGATCCGAACACGCCGGCGATCACCACCTCGCTGCGTGGCCTCGTCTATGACGAGGTCAAGATCAAGGCTGCCAACCGTGATCTGCATTCCGGCGTATTCGGTGGCGGCGCGCAGAATCCGATCCGCGTGCTGACCCGCATTCTCGGCGGCCTGTTCGACGACAATGGCCGCATCACCATTCCCGGCTTCTATGACGGGGTGAAGGACCTGCCGGCGGATGTCCTCGAGCAGTGGAAGAAGCTCAACCTGACGCCAGAGAGCTTCCTGAAGCCGATCGGGCTCTCGCTGCCGGCCGGCGAGAAGGATCGTCTATTGATCGAGCAGATCTCCTCGCGCCCGACCTGCGACATCAATGGCATCGTCGGCGGCTATATCGGCGAAGGTTCGAAGACGGTGATCCCGTCGCTCGCCTCGGCCAAGATCTCGTTCCGCCTGGTCGAAGGGCAGGATCCTGCCAAGATCCGAAAGGCGTTCCGCGATTATGTGACCTCGCGGATCCCGGCCGATTGTTCGGTCGAGTTCGGCGACCATTCCAGCGCGCCCGCGATCGCGCTTGACTGGAACATGAAGCCGCTCGCCGCCGCCCGGCGCGCGCTGACGGAAGAGTGGGGCAAGGAAGCGGTTCTCATGGGATCAGGCGCATCGATCCCGATCGTCGCCGACTTCAAGCGCACACTCGGCCTTGATTCGCTTCTGGTCGGCTTCGGGCTCGACGACGACAATATCCATTCGCCGAACGAGAAATACGACCTCAAGAGCTTCCACAAGGGCATCCGCTCCTGGGCCCGCATCCTGGCCGCGCTTGCGGAGCAGAAATAGTTTCAGCGGCGTAGGCGTAGGGTGGGCAAAGCGCCTACACGCGCCAATGTACAAACGAGCACAGGCGGAAGCGTGCCCACCATTGCGAGCGGAGTGCTGATGGTGGGCACGCTTCCGCCGGCGTTCGTTTGAACGGCGGCGCAAGAAGTCGCTTTGCCCACCCTACGGCATCACCCTTAAAAGCTAAAACGCCGCCCGGAATTGGGCGGCGTTTTTATTCGGTCGTGCAGAGGTTGTTGGAAGCAACCTTACACCAAAATCCCGAAAATTCAATTGCGGAAGCTCGGGTCGATGCGGTCGAGCTTGCGGAGCAGGGGTGGCCACACCAGCGTCGTCGAGCGCAGTTCGGCGCGGTCTGGATTGGAGAGCAGCGTGGTGTTCTTGTCGATCACGGACTGCTCGACCGGGTAGACGGTCGGGCCCAACATGCGGGTGCGCACCTGCATGGTGCAGGCCCGCTCCAAATGGTACATGCGCTCGAAGGCGGAGGCGACGGAGCGGCCGACCGTCAGCGTGCCGTGATTGCGCAACAGCATGTGGTTCCTGCTGCCGATGTCCCGCTGCAGCCGCGGGCGCTCGTCATGATCGAGCGCGATGCCCTCATAGTCGTGATAGGCGAGATCGTGGGTGACGAGCTGAGCGGTCTGGTTCAGCGGCAGCAGCCCTTCCGGGCAGCTCGAGACCGCGGTGCCGTCAGGCGTGTGCAGATGGAGCACGCAGCCGGCGTCCTCGCGCACCTCGTGGATGGCGGAATGGATGGTGAAGCCGGCGGGGTTGATGTTGTAGTCGGTCTTGGACAGCAGGTTGCCGTTGAGATCGACCTTGACCAGGCTGGAGGCCGTGATCTCCTCGAACATCAGGCCATACGGATTGATCAGGAAATGATGCTCCGGCCCCGGCACGCGCGCCGAGATGTGGGTGTCGACCAGATCGTCCCAGCCGTACAGCGCCACGAGGCGGTAGCAGGCGGCGAGGTTGACGCGCTGTTGCCACTCGGCATCCGTCATATCCGACGGCACTTCCTTCAAGCGAGCTTCCGCTGGCGACATGACCGGCTTCTCCCATGTGTCGATTTGTCGGCAGTGAGCGTAACCTTGCCGCCAGCCGGCAGCAAGGCAGGTTCGGGGTGCCTGATATGCGGTGCCGGCGGAAGCCAGATTACGGGGCGGGGATCGCGAGCAGGCTCGAGATGCTGCGGCCGCGGATGTCGTAGACGCGGGCGAACACGACATCGTCGCGCTTGATCTCGACCAGCACGGGCGCGGTCAGGCCCTTGCAGTAGAACTCGCCGAGCGTCATGGCGAAATCGGCGGACTGGCTGTCCCAGCCGATGGTGAAGTCCGGGCCGAGCGCAACCTGCGCCGGGCGCTGCGGGCCGCAGACGGCGACCTTCCATTTTCCGTTAAGCGGCGGAATTTCCTGCCGCTCGATCAATTGCTCGCGCAGGCCATCGGAAGCCTGCTTCAGGGCCAGGCCCCAGTAGTCGAGCATGAACAGGTCGTCGGCACCGCGGACCGTGCCGGCAATGTGGTTGAAGTGGGTATATTGGTAAGGATGCAGCCGGATCATCTCGCTGAGCGGCAACAGCAGGCCGAAGGTGAAGACGGCGAGCGCCACCGGCTGCCAGCTCCGACGCTTTTCGCCGAGCCAGTCCATGGTGCGGGCGAAGGCAAAGCCCGCCAGCACCGCCATCGGCGGGATCACGAAAATGAAATGGCGGATGCCGTTATAAAGCGCCGGCCGCTTCACCATTGCGATGACCAGCGGCAGCGTTGCCGCCAGCGTCAGCATCAGCAGGACGGTCTTGCGCCGCGCGGCGACGTCGGCGCGCGACAGCGACATCAAGCTCATGACAACCGCTGCAACCAGGAGGCCCAGCAGCACCTCGGGGAGCTGCAGCGCGAACAGCGTCGGCAGATAGGACCACGGCATGTCCGGCACCGAGACCAGCGCGCCGTCGAACATCTCCTTCCAGGGCTTCTCGAAGAAGTGCGAGAAATAGGTGACGGCCTCGAGCGGGTGGCCCGGTTCCATGATCGACCACGGCCAGATCAGGCCCATCACCAGATAGCCGAAGATCAGCCCGGGCAGCAGCACGTAGACCACATGGACGAAGCGATACGCCGCCTCGCGCGGGCCTTGCTTGCGGACTTCTTCAAGCAGCAGCGGCACGAAACCCACCGCGGCGTAGATCAATGCGAGACCGCCGAGAACCCGGCAGCCGAGCGAAAGCCCGGCGCCAAACCCGACGATCAGGATGGTGCGCGGCGAGGGAGCCGGATATTCCTCTGCAAGGCGCACAAGGCCCATCAGCAGGATCACCATCGCCACCGCGAATGGCGCGTCCTTCGGGTTCATGAACATATGGCCGTAGAAGGTCGGGCACAGCGCGAGCAACAGCAGCGCGGCAAGGCCGGCCAGCGGGCCGCCCACGCGGCGGCCGAGCCGCCAGCTCACCGCAAGCCCGATCACGCCAACGACGGCGCCGAGCAGCCGGCGGGTTTCGAACAATTCGAGCGGGATGACCTTGTGCAGGAGCGCCGCGGCCATGTCGAAACCGCCGCCATACATGTACAGATTGGCGAATGACAGCGCGCCGGTGTCCTTGAAGCCGGAACCATACATGCGCAGCAGCAGGTCGGCGTATTCGGCGTGGGTGTAATCGTCCCAGCCCAGCCCGTAATCGCGGAACGTGAGGCCTGCGATCAGGGCGACCGCGCTTAGCACGATGATCGCAAGATCATCGCAAGTCTTTTCCACCGAGCGCCGCGCGGGCGTTTCGATGGCAGAAGTCGTAATGGATGACATGGCTATTGGTGACCCGGCGTCCCTCGGCCCTGCTGGCGCTTTAGGGCCTCATTCCCCGGCATCCATATAGCGCAGTTCCACTAACGAGTAATTGGGAATTGTGGCGTAATTTACTGATGCGTCGCAGCAATTTGGCATCAATTCGTAGCCGGTAGATCTACGGGGGGACGCGTTGCCGGCGGTTGCCCTGAGAAGCGAACGGAGCGGTAATCCTGTTCAAGATCCGGATAGGAACCGTCTCCGGAATTGTTGGTTGGCGATGCACATAATATGACGGTATCGTGGAATAAGGGGCCGGCGCATAGATTTGGCGCGGTTTTCGGGGGTGAGTTTGATGATGGTCGGGATGTTGGTCGCGGGTTTTGGCCTGCTTTTGGCAGGCCTGCTGGCGATCGGCTATGGCATTCAATACAAGGAATTCAGCGTCGGCAGCACGCTGATCCTCTCCGGTGTATTCGGCTTCTGCACCGGCCTGATCATGTTCGGCCTTTGGCTTAATGTCCGGGAGCTGCGGAATCTCGCCCGGCGCCTGGGTACCGGGATGCCTGCAGAGGAGCCCCACGAATTTTCGCTGCCGCCGGACGCACCCGTTGCACCGCGTGCCGCGGCTGCGTCCGAGGGTGGATTCCCGTTCAGGCGCGGTCAACCAGCGGCAGAAGGTTCTGGGGACGGCGAGCCGGTGGTACCGGCGGCGGCTGGTGCGACCCCGCCGCCCTGGTATCACGAGGCCGCCGCGCGCGATCGTGCCCGCAACGAGGTGCCGCCCGTCACTCCGCCAGGCGCGGAACCGTCGGAGGTTGGCCCGGCAGGTCCCAAGCGGCGCAACCTGATGTTCTCTTCCACGCGCAAGGAGCGCGAACGGGGCCCGGCGCGCGCAGGCGAGCCTTTGACCCCCGACATGCTCTCGCCGGAGCCGCGTTCGAATCCACTGGCGCCGGCCGCCGAATCGGGCGAGTCGCAGCAGGTGAACTTCGATGACACGTGGCCGAGGCCGGAGCGGCAACGGCCCTCCGACCTTCCGCCGCGCCGCGTGCCGCGCACGCCCTCGACCCCAGGCGAGAGCCCCAGCGCGCCGGTGGCCGACCGTCGTCCGCCGCAGCCGCAGGAGCAGCCGCCGGTGACGGTGCTGAAATCGGGCGTCGTCGACGGCATGGCCTATTCGCTCTATTCCGACGGTTCGATCGAGGCGCAGATGCCGGAAGGCATGATGCGCTTCGCCTCCATCGACGAACTGCGGGCGCATCTCGAGCAGCGTTCGTCATAGACCGGGAAATACTTGCAATCGCGCGTCTTGAAAAATAAAGGCTGCGTAGTTCTTGCTAGATTCCTGGTAATCCGCGCATATTAGCAAGTAATGCGGGGCTCCGCTGATGTATTGGCGTAGCCCGATATTGTCCGCGGTCCCGCCCCGTTGCCAACGTCCAAGCCTCAAGAGAAGGTTGCGCGATGACCGATGCCACAGGCAAAAGCCCTGTCGAACTGACCGCCAACATCGTATCGGCCTATCTCAGCAACAATCCGACCCAGGCCTCGGATATCCCCAACCTGATCAGCCAGGTGCATGCCGCGCTGATGCGGGTCGCCAGCGGACGGACCGAGGCGCCGCTCGAGCCGGCCAAGCCCGCGGTGTCCGTGAAGAAATCGGTTACGTCAGAATATTTGGTCTGCCTGGAAGACGGCAAGCGATTCAAGTCGCTGAAGCGCCACCTGCGCACGCAGTACAACATGACGCCGGAACAATACCGGGAGAAATGGGGGCTGCCGGCCGACTATCCGATGGTCGCGCCGAACTATGCGGTAGCGCGCTCACAGCTCGCCAAGAAGATGGGCCTCGGCCAGCAGCAGCGGAAGCGGAAGTAGCATAGCGTTTTCGAGCGAAGTGGATTCCGGTTCGCCTGAATAAAACGCGTCAAATACACGAGCTAGGAAGCGGCGGTTGCGAGCGTCTCGCGGGCATCCGAGCGGATACGCTCGATCATCGAGCGAAATCCGTTGGAGCGCTGTGGCGTCAGGTGCTCGCGGAACCCGAACTCATCGAAAATCGCGGCGGCATCCGTCGCCAGGATTTCCTTGGGCGTGCGGTCCGAATAAAGCGTCAGCAGGATCGCGATCAGCCCGCGCACGATATGCGCGTCGCTGTCGCCGAGATAATGCAGCCGCGGCTCGCCGTTGCCGGCGCGGTCGATCTTCCTGGAGAGCCAGACCTGGCTCGCGCAGCCCTGCACCTTGTTGACTGCGGAATGCTCTTCCTCCGGCATCGGTGCAAGGGTGCGGCCGAGTTCGATGACGTACCGGTACCGGTCGTCCCACTCGTCGAGCAGCGAGAAATTCTCCCTGATTTCGTCGATCGTCATCATCACCCGCGTCCCATCACTCCAATCGTTATATAGGGTCGCGGGCGGCCGAATGCGATGAAAATGCAGCCGGTTCCGGCTTATTTTGCGGTCACGGCGCGGGCGGCGGCCGCCATTCGATGGCCTGGTCGTCGGCCGTCAGGGTGTCGCGGGAGGCGACCAGGGAGACCTCGGCATCCCCAGGCGAGCCGATCGAGCCGGTGTGGTCCGGCGACTTCTTGTCGATGATGATCTGATAGATTTTCCTTGCACCGTCGGTGGCACGCTGACCGATCACGGTCGCTGCCTGGCCGCCGACCTCGCATGCCGCAGGCTGGCGCTTGCAGAACTGGCCCATGTCGCTGACAGCAGCGGTCGCCGCCTGCACGGCTTCGGCGGCGCCGATCTGCGGCAGCTTTTCCGATTCAGGTGTTTTGTCCCTTGGCAGCAGCACGAGCACGAGCCCGAGCCAGAATGCCATGCGCAGCAGGAAAAACATCTCGCGACCCCGTCATCTTCGTTTGCGGTTGATCCGCAATTCGCACGTGACTAGCAGCGGTCAATAAAACGCAAGTGTTTGCCTTGAAGTTAAATCGTCGAAAATTCGCGGAAAATGCGCGCCAAAATCCGCACGCGTCTCGATTCGGTGTAAATTTTCGATTGATGCCAGCGAGCTGCGGCAAGATGCGCGAGCCCCGCTCGTCCACCATTTCGAAACCATAAGATTATCGATCGCGGAAACCTCGCGTTCACCATCCGCGCCAAATGCGCCCGTTGCGATGTGCAAAAGCCGTGCGAAGGCACAGAGTCCAGCGGCCGGGCGCTGTGCCTTAGCGTTCGCTTAAGTTCACTCTGACACGGTGAGTCCAAGATGAAGGGGGCGTTCCGACTCGTCTTTGACGCAGGATCGGAAAGCGCGAAAGCCGTGAGTGTTTTGAGTATTATCCGCGATTGTCTCGATGCCCTGCTGCATCCGTCGGCGAGATATGATGCGTTGACGCGGGCGCGGCATCGCGCCTTCATGGCGCCGCGCCTGCTCGGTAGCCTGGCGGCGTTCGCTGCATTTCCCGTCTATCTGGCGCTGCGCGGCGCGCCGACCGCGATCGAGGTTGCCGCTTTCGCTTGGCTGATCGCGCCGATCCTGTTGTCCTGGTTCCTGTCGCGCACTGGCCGCTATGAAGGCGCGCATGTGCTGTCGTCGCTGGCGCTTGCAGGCTTCGTCATGATTGTGGCGGCGGCCACCGGCGGGATCGCATCCTTTGCCGCGGTCTGGCTCATCGTCGTTCCGATCGAGGCGGCGCTGTCGGCCTCGCGCCGCGTGGTGGCGTTCGCTTTTGCGCTTGCGATGTCATGTGCGGCGGCCTTGATCGTGCTCGGCCATTTCCACCTGCTGCCGCCGTCAAATCTGAGCGCGCCATTGCAGGGCGCCTTGATCGGGTTCGGTGTCGTTTCAGCAACGCTCTATGCCGCGGGCCTTGCCTTCGGCGCCGAGTCGCTCGCGCGCACCAGCGTGGCGCTGTTCTATCGCGAGGAAGAGCGCTACCGCCTCCTGGCGCACAATATGAGCGACGTGCTGTCGCGCCACAGCCGCAACGGGGCGGTGCAATTCATCTCGCCGGCGGCGGAAGCGATGCTCGGCGTGCCGGCGCCGCGGCTGATGGGGCACGGCCTGTTCGATCGCGTCCATGTCGCCGATCGTCCGGCCTATCTCACTGCGCTGTCGGACGCAGCGCGGGGCGGCGAGGGACGCAGCGTCGAATTCCGCCTGCGGCGGGAGGCGCCGCGCGGTTTGATGCAGTCGGCGGATTTCATCTGGGTCGAGATGCGCTGCCGGCCGCTCGATCAGGTCGCTGGCGAGGGCGAAGTCGTCGCCGTGATTCGCGACGTCACCGATCGCAAGATGCAGCAGGAGGCGCTGGAGCAGGCGCGCAACGCCGCCGAACAGGCGGACGCGTCGAAGACGCGGTTCCTTGCCACCATGAGCCACGAATTGCGCACGCCGCTGAATGCCATCATCGGCTTCTCCGACATGATCGCCCAGGAAGATGTGCTGATGCTCGATGCGGCGCGCCGCAAGGAGTATGCGCAGCTCATCCGTGATTCCGGCCAGCACCTGTTGTCGGTGGTGAACGGCATCCTCGATATGTCCAAGATGGAAACGGGCACTTTCGAAATCGCGCCCGAGCCCTTCGCGCCGCGCCCGGCGCTGCTCAACTGCTGCAACCTGCTGGCGCTGAAGGCGCGGGAGAACGGCGTCGACTTGATCACCCGCGCGCCGGAGGATCTGCCCATGATGAACGGCGATCCGCGCGCCTTCAAGCAGATCACGCTCAATCTCGTATCAAATGCCATCAAGTTCACCGAGCGCGGCGGCAGCGTCACGGTGTCGGCTGCGGTCGAGGGATCCCGGCTGATGCTTGATGTCACCGATACCGGTGTCGGCATCGATGCCGACGATCTCAAACAGATCGGCAATCCTTTCTTCCAGGCCGGCAAGACCTATCAGCGCCGTCATGAGGGCACCGGACTTGGACTGTCGATCGTGAAGGGTCTGGTCGGCTTGCACCAGGGCGAGATGAGTGTAGAGAGCAAGCTTGGCGAAGGCACCACTGTGACCGTGACGCTGCCGCTCTCGTTTGCGCCGCCGGCGGTGCAGGAGCCTTCCGGCAAGATCGCGACGCTGAAGCCCGCGTTGCGATCCGGATTACAGGAACAAGCCCAACAGGTGAAGAAGAGTGCCTAGAAAAGTCGCCGATGATGAGGAGATGCCGCGCCGCCGCCGTCGCGGCGCGCAGGCGGTTGCGATCGAAGCCGAGGAAGAGCGCGGCGTCCTGATGCGCGTGCTGTTGCACAGTCCGAAGGACACGGTCGCCGGCGTGCTCGCGGCCGGCGCCGTCATTGCCATCATCACCAATGCACTGTTTCTGCAGGCCGGCCGCCATCCATCACCGATGTTCGGTTCGGTCGTGACGCTGCCGCCGCCGGCGCCTGCCGTCACCAGTCCGCTGCCGCGTCCGCGGCCGGTCGAGGCGGCTGCGCGTCCCGTTGAACCCCAGCCTGTGGAAGCGAAGCCCGCCGAGCCCGCGAAGCCCGCCGAACCCAGAGCGGAACCGAGGGCGTCCGATTCCAAGACTTCCGATTCCAGGACTTCCGATTCTAAAACTTCCGACCCGATGACCAATCTCGTCCTGAAGTCGACGTCGGCCCCGCCGGCTCCGGCAAATGTCATCCGGCCGCCCGCGCCGATCCCCTCGCGCGGCGAGACCACCCAGAGTGCGGCATCGAAGCGCATCGCCGCGGTCCAGCGCGCGCTCACCGAATATGGCTACGGCCAGCTCAAGCCGACCGGCACCATCGGTTCCGATACCCAGGCCGCAATCGCCAAGTTCGAGCGCGACCGCAAGCTGCCGGTGACCGGCCAAATGTCGGATCGTGTCGTCCGCGAACTCTCGGCGATGATCGGACACCCGGTCGAGTAGGGCCTGCACGACGGACCGATGCCTCGCGAATCGCCCGGCTCGGCTACTGCGCTGAACCGGTCAGCAAGATTGTTCAGCGCTCGCGGAAAGCCCGCACGATCTGGTCGGACAGCGGCTTGACGAAATAAGACAGCACGCTGCGATCATAGGTCTTGGCAAAGATCTCGGCTGGCATTCCCGGCAGAAGTCTCGCTTCTCCCAGTCGCGCCAGCTCCTCGGGCGTGATTGCCACCCGCGCGGTGTAGAAACTCTGGCCGGTGCGCTGGTCCGATGTCACGTCGGCCGAGATGCGGCTGATCGTGCCCTGGATTTCCGGCGTGGTGCGCTGGTTGAAGGCGGAGAAGCGCAGGTTCGCCGCCTGTCCGACATGGAGCTGATCGATGTCAGCCGGCGAGATCTTGGCGTCCACGGTGAGAAGATCGGCCTCCGGAACGATCAGCATGACCGGCTCGGCCGGGCTGACCACGCCGCCGACCGTGTGGACACTGAGCTGGTGCACGATCCCATTCTGCGGGGCGCGGATGTCGACCCGCTTGAGCTGATCCTCCGCTGCGACCTTGCGTTCGATGAATTCTCCGATCTTGCCGTCGATCTCGCGCAACTCCTTGGCGACCTCGCTGCTCAGATCCTGATCGATCTGGATGATCTGCAATTCGATTTCGGTGACCTTGCCACGCACTTGCGCCGTCGCGGCGATCGACTGCGCAAGCTCGCCTTTGAGGCGCGCGGCTTCGCGCTCGAGAACCGTTAGCCGGCTCATCTGGATCAGGTTCTTCTCCCACAGCGTCCGCACGCCCGTGAGCTCACGCTGGATCAGCTCGATCTCCTCCGCCTTGGCCTCCTGCAGGGCGGCGTAGCCACGGATTTCATCTTCGAGCTGCGCGATGCGCTGGCGAAGCTGCGACTTCTGCCCCCTGCGCGCGGCGGCTCTGAGCTCGAACAATCTGCGTTCGCTGTCGAGCGCCGTGATGAACTCCGGCGAGGGGCGATCGAGCAGCTCGGGTGGGACCACGATGTGCTCGGCGCCATCGCGTTCACTGCTGAGGCGCGCCTTGCGGGCGCGCATCTCATCCAACCCTTTCGCGTAGATGGCAAGGCCCGCCCGCAGCGCAGTCTCATCGAGCCGCACCAGCGTGTCTCCGGCACGGACATGATCACCTTCGCGGACCAGCAATTCTCCGACGATGCCGCCGGTCAGATGCTGGACTTTCTTGACATTGGAATCGACGACGACCGATCCGGACGCCGTGACTGCGCCTGACAATTCCGTGGTGGCGGCCCAGCCGCCGATGCCGCCAGTCAGCACGAGCGCGACGACTATTCCGCCGATCAGGTGATGGCGCAAGCTGCGGTCTTCGCCTTGAAATGCGCTCTCGGTCATGTCGATGCCGCCGATTGAGGAACGACCTTGAATGGACCCGCTGGGGGTGACTCCCGTCGTGTCAGCATCGAGAACACTTCATCCTTGGGGCCAAAGGCTTGTTGCCTGCCATTGAGCATCGTCATCACGAAGTCGACGGCGGCGAGTGCGCTGGAGCGGTGCGCGACGATCACGACGATGCCGCCGCGAGCCCGAACCCCGAGGATCGCGCGGGTCAACGCCTCTTCGCCTTCGGCGTCCAGATTTGAGTTGGGCTCATCCAGCACCACGAGGAAGGGATCGGCATACAGCGCGCGGGCGAGTGCAACGCGCTGTCTTTGGCCGGCGGAGAGGCGCGCGCCCTGTTCGCCGATCTGGGTGTTGTATCCCTCCGGCAAGCCGACGATGAGCTGATGGATGCCGGCCGCGTTTGCCGCCGCGAGCACCGTTTCCATCGGCGGGCTTGGGACAAATCTCGCGATATTCTCGGCGATGGTGCCTTCGAACAGTTCGACGTCCTGCGGCAGGTATCCGATGTGATTTCCGAGCGCCTCGGGGGAACATTGCTCCAGCGCCGCGCCGTCCAATCGGACGACACCGCGCGACGGCCGCCATGCGCCGACAAGCGCGCGGACCAACGAGGATTTTCCCGATCCGCTGGCGCCGATGATCCCGAGCGCGCTGCCCGCTTTGAGGACGAAATTGATGTCGGCGGCCAGCACCCTTTCGGACTCCGGAGCGGTGACGGACAGTTTTTCCGCAAGCAGCGTGCGGCTCGGTGCGGGCAACGGCACCTGGGTCGCGGGCCCGGGGATGACTGCCAGCAGTTTCTCAAGACGCCGCCAGCTCTGGCGCGCCGCAACGAAACTCCTCCAGTTGGCGATCGCGAGGTCGACGGGCGCGAGCGCGCGGCCGGTCAGGATCGAGCTGGCAATGATGATCCCGCCGGATGCCTCCTGGTGAATGACGAGATAGGCGCCGACCGCAAGGACGGCTGATTGCAGCATCATGCGCAGCATTCGCCCGACGACGCCGAAACCGCCCGAGATGTCGCCGGCGATTTTCTGCTGCCGGCGATAGGCATCGCCGAGCTCGCGCCAGCGCGCGAGCAGACGCGCGGACATCCCCATCGCAACCAGGACTTCCGCGTTGCGTCGGCTCGCCTCGGCGAGCCGGTTGCGCGCGGCGGCATGGTTTGACGCTCTTTGCACCGAGCGACGGGACAGGCGATCAGTGAGCAGCGTCAGGATCACCAGCACGAGCGCGCCGCCGAGCACGGTGCCGCCGATCAGCGGGTGGAACGCAAAGCAGATCGCGAGATAGATCGGCAGCCATGGCAAATCGAACAGCGCCGGCAGGCCAGCCCCTGATAGCACCGACCGAATGGTGTCGAGGTCGCGGACCGGCTGCAGCCCATCGCCGCCGCCGCGGGTGCGGAGCGGCAGACGTATCACGAGATCATAGACGCGGTCGCTGACACGCCAGTCGATCTGGTTTCCGATCCGAAGCAGCATGCGTCCACGCGTCAGCTCCAGGATGCCCTGGAAGACGAACAGCATGGCCGCGATGATGCTGAGACCGACAAGCGTGGGCACGCTGCGGCTCGGCAGCACGCGATCATAGACTTCCAGCATGAACAGCGAGCCGGTCAGGCTGAGCAGGTTGATCAGTCCGCTGAACATCGCGATCGCGATCAGCGCGGCGCGGCAGGATGCAAGCGCCATGTGCAACTCCGATTCCGCGCCAGGAGGTGCGGCAGGACGGTTTGCTTGCGCGATTGACATCACGGGGAGTTGCTCCGCAGATTGTAGGTGAGCGGCCACTGTTTGACAGCGATGTGTCGGACCACGCTTGAATGCATGGATGCGGAGGTGACGGGGGAGCCGCACCTCTGCAGTCAAGTCTCGGTGATGGGCGGGCGGAGCCCGCCCATCTTGATCGCCGTCAGACCAGATACTGGTGGATCAGCTGCAGCTGACCACCCTCGACCTGTTCGCCGCCGACCGCGAAGTGGGCCTGGGTATCGATCAGGTAGACGTTCTCACCGGCGTTGCCGAGGATGTGCGAGACGTCGATGACGCCGGACGATTCCTCGTCCTGGGTCAGGAAGTTCGCACCGCCCGAAGTGAAGCGGCTAGGGTCATGCTCGGCGAGCTGCGTCAGCTTGTCTGTCGCCGGATCGTACTGCCAGACCTTGCCGAGATGCGCATTGTTGCCGACGTCCTCGCAGAGAACGATCTTGCCGTTGGCATCGACGGTCATGTTATCGAACATCTGCTGGCCTTCAGTGCCGTTCAGCAGCAGCTTGATGGTGCCGCCCGCGGCCGGGTTGCTGGAATCGTTGAAATCCAGTGCCCACAGCCGGCTCGGCGCATTGAAGGCGTCCGTCGTCACGAAGTAGAAGCGGTTCGGATTGAGCGTGTCCCAGGCGCCGTCTTCCGGACGAAGGAAGCTGGTGACGCCGGCAGCCTCGCTCGCCGCATCGATCTCGGCACCTGTCATGCCGCTGACGTCGCCGAGATCGATCATCGAGAAGGTCGACTTCTCGTCCGTCCCGAGCGGGGAGGCGGTGTTCGGTTCGTTGTTGTTCAACGTGCCTTCGAACTCGTTAACGTGAATGCCGAAGAAATGGCCGCCGGTCAGGCCGGCCTTCTCGACGGCGTTACCGGTCGCCTTCTTGTCGCCGGCATAGAAATAGACTTGGCCGTTCTGTCCATCGTCCAGCGCCGCGACCACGGTCTTGTCGCCGGTATGCGCGCTGGCGACCACGTTCTCGAAGGCCATATTGCCGAGCCCGGCGAGTTCGTAGCTATTGCCGTCCTGCGCGCCGCCCACGATATGGGCGAATGCCCGCCCTTCGACACCAGACTCTTCACCGTTGAGATAGATCCTGCCGCCGTTGAAGCCGAGACCGGTTTCCGCGCTGTAGAACGCGCCCTGATCGGCAAGGTCGGCGGAGCAGAAGCGGTTGAACGACACCGGGCTGTTGCTGGCGTTGTGGTCGACATAGCTGTTGGTCGTCGCGTCGTAGAGCCAGACGTCGTGGATGAGGTCCTTGCCCGACACCGCCTGCAGCGTGGTCTTGTCGAACACCCATTCCGAGATGAACGCGCCTGTGGCGCCATGAGCGCGCGCAACGCCCAGGTTTCCGCCGAGTTCGTGGTTCATCAGCACGGTGAAGGTCCCGTCGCCATTGTCGAATGCGCCAAGGCCGTCGGGAATACCGGCCATCTTGTAGCCGCCCACGCTGTCACCCGCCGTCAGCAGTGACTGAGTGTAGACATGGGAATCGCTGCTGAGGAGGTAGGGCGTCTGTGAGCTTGACGGACCCTTGACCTCATCTGCGATGATGAACTGTTCGGAGTGAAGGTTCGAAATGCGCGTATTCTCGATGACGAGCTTGTCGTCATTGCCGAAGCTGATTTGAACGTCGTGACCGACCTGTCGGGCGGAGTCGATCAGCGCCTGAAAAGAGGCGACCTGGAAGTCACGGATATCGATGCGGTCGCCGCGATCGAGATGCTCGATCGTGTCGACGCCCATGCCCTTGCGGAACAGGAATTTGTCGTTGCCGTCATCGCCGCTGAGTTCGTCCCGACCGGCGCCGCCCAGCAGCAGATCCCGTCCGGGGCCGCCGAACAGGCGGTCGTTGCCTTCGCCACCGATCAGAGCATCGTTGCCCCTTCCACCGAACAGCGTGTCGTTGCCTTTGCCTCCATCGATCAGATCGTCGCCCCGAAGGCCGAAGATGATGTCATTGCGGTCCGACCCGAAAAGATCGTCGTCGCTGGTCGTTCCGAACAGCTTCTTGCCGAACGGACCGCCGTGGTGATGTGTGTGATGGTGTTGATGACGTCCTGACATTGCTTTCCCCTGGATAATGGATCGTAGCCCGGTCCGTTAACCAAGCGGCCGTGACGGTCGCGCGACATCGGGATGAAGTTGCAATCGTTGCGGCGAAGAGTTCGCTCATCCGCGGCGGATCGTGCCAGTTTTCGCTGGAAATTGAGCTGGTTCGAATTGCGTGACAAAGAGTCGCGGACTGCTGACGTCTTGTGGAAAAGTTGGCAATTCGGTCGGCTCTTGCGACGCTGCCGGCCCGTCCGGTCCGGTTGGATGCCTCGCACAAGGCGCGCGGAGAGGCACTGGCGCTGATCTCGCGGCCGGCTTATCGTTGTGCAATGCGATTGAAATCAAGCATCTGGGTGTCCGCATATCTGCGGCGCTGCCAGAAGGAAGGCGTGTTCGGTGCGGTGCGCCGGCGCGGCGCGGAGGAGGCGGGGGCGGTGTTCGTCAAGGTGGCGCTGCTCGACGGCAACGCCATGCTTTACACGCCCGCGCCGCAGACAGCCTATGAAGACAGCCGGCCGTTCGACCGCATCTTCGTGCCGATGACGCAAGAGCCGGTGCCGGAATCATCGGTGGAGCAACGGCTTGCCAAGGAAATCCGCTTCGATCCCGATGCCTGGGTCGTCGAGACCGAGGACAAGGCCGGGCGGCACTTTCTGGACCTGGCGAAGGGTTAGCGTCCGGAGCTCTGCGAGCGGATCGCGGGCGCATCACCCGGCTGACCGGTCGGCCGCCTCTCAGCGGATGTGGAGCGCGCGCGATGGCGCTCGTCATCGTAGAGCGAGGGGCGATATTTGGCACGCGCGACCGCCATGGTCGAGCCTCGCCACGCCGCCAGCATGATGAGCGCCGTCCGTTCGCTCAGCCGATCGTACATGCGCGACAGGCGAAACACGTAGTGCACCGATGAACCCAACGCCGGATTGAGGAACATCAGCACCCGCTGGAACACCGGGCTCGGCATGTTCAGCGCTCTCGCCGCGCAGGCCAGCGGCTCGCCGCTGGGATCGTTCACCACCTGCTCGGCAATGCGCGACGGCAGGATCAGCGCTTCGCCGACTTCGCGCGCGAAATTCTCGATGTCTTCGGCGAAGGCCGCCATTTCAAGGATCTCGATGGCGCGCGCGGCGCGCGGCGCAGGAATCCGCGCCGACGCCTTGAGCGGCGTCTGCACAATGTTCTGCAGGATCTGGACCCGCTCGCTGGCCGTCGCGGCAAAGAACATGTCGGTGATCTCTGCGGCATCGTTGGGCCGCATTGCAAGGCTCGCTGCCATCCGAAGCTGCGCCTCGGTCGGGGGGGTGACCGATAGTGGCTGTGACGGCGGCGCCGCGATTTCAGCAGCGGCCGGCAGCGGCTGGTCCGGGTCGGTGCGCCGCAGGCTGAGCTTGCCGAGAAGCTCCTCCGGCGTTGCCGGATAGACCGAGAGCCGCGCCCGCACCGCCGCACGCGTCGCATCGTCCACCTGGTCGATCAGGCGCGAGGCCAGTTCGACGAATTGCCGCTCTTCATCGGCGGAATGAACCTTGGCCTGCACATAGAGGTCGGTGAGCACGCGCAGCAGCGTCGGGCGAATGTCGACGCCCTCGCGACGTGACAGGGTCATCAGCCCATCGAGGCCTGGAATGACTGGAGCTGCGCTCATGGGAAGGCGTACGCGACTTTCGAAAATGCGCAAAACGTTCGGACGCCAGCCTATGTCGGCGGCTTTAAGAGCCGGTTAAGGAAAACGAGCCGTGAAGGCATCCGTTAAAATGTGAACTATCTGACGGAAGCGATCTGGCGAATAAGGCACACTCGCCACATCGGTAACCGACCGGCGGCTCCGATTAAGAGGTCATTAACCACGTGCGGTTCTTAATCCGGACGTCGCCTCGCAAATCATCACCGCGCGGCAGGCAGAGAGAACAGAAATGGGCACCATCATTGAGTTTCCGGCGGATGCGGCATCGCGGCGGCCGGGCGCGGTCATGGGTGGCGCTGCAAGCGATGGCATGGGGACTGTTCTGATCCTTCCCGTTATCCGGATTGAGCGCGTAACCGAGCAGAGCGACGGTGGACGCGGGCCGGCAGAAGGTACAGCGCCTCGTCGCCGTCGCCGTCGGCGCACCTGACGATTGGACGTTTGAAATGCGGGAGGGGTGTCTTCCGAGCCGCAGCATCGGACGCCGGCGTTCACGCTCGGCGTTGGCGCTGCTGCTGATCGGCGCGGCGCTCGGCGGCTGCAGCGGCGGCGATTTCGGCCGCACGCGTGCCGACTTCCGTAACGACGACATGCACCGCTGGCTCGGCGCGGAAGCGACCGGCAGCATCGGCATGAGACCGTCGCAGTTCCAGCTTACCGAAAACGAGCGCCAGCTCCGCGATCTCGCCTATCCCCTGATCGAGCCGCCGCATTCGCGGCCGGCCTGGAAGAGCGTGTTCGGCGACTATCAGCCGTTGCCCTCGCCATGGCGGCAGAAGGTGGTGTTCGACCGCACCGCTTACGGACGGGCGCTGATCGACGAGCCGCACCGCGCGCACACCTCCCGCTACATGCAACTGATCGACGACGTGCGCGACGACATCACACGCTTCGAGCCGTTCTTTGCGACCGCCTGGCGCGTCATCGAGCTCGACCGCAAGCGCAATGCCAGCCTCGGCATGGTGTCGGACCTGTCGCCGCGGGAGCGCGCTGACGCGATTGCCCGGATGGAGGAGAACACGCTGATCGTGCAATGGGTCCAGCAATGCCTGGAGCGGCGGATTTCGTCCTATCGCTGGGCGCTGGAGCGATTGGTGATCCAGGCCCCGGACAATGTCGCGGCTGACGCGGATCGCCTGATCGGCGAGCTCGCCGTGCTGACCGCCAATCCGCCGGTCGCCGCGCAGCCGCCGGTGATCGGGCACGCCACGGTCGTCAAGGGCTAGCGTTTCGAAGGCCGTGCCGCGGGCGCAGGGGCGGGGAGCGGGATTTCGGCCTGCTTGGGCGCCGGCGGCTCGGTCTGCACCTTGCAGCTTGCGGCCGCGAGCGAGGCCTGTGCCTGCGGCATCAGGCCGGGCTCGGCCGCCAGCGCCTTCAACAGGATCAGGCCGGTCGTGGTCGGGGAATCGATGATCAGCCGGTCGGCGGCGGTGATGTCTTCGTCCTCCGGCAGCTCGTTGTGCTGCGCCTCGGTCATCAAATCGAGCTCGATCACCTTCTTGCCGGCGGAGCGGTCGTTGATGGCGTAATAGGCGAGCTCGTTGCGGGTGTAGAACGACACCGAGGTATAGGCCTGGCTCACCGGCACCGTGAGCTTGATCGGCCCGGTCGAGAGATCGTAGCGGCAGATCGCCATCGCGAATGCCGGGTCCATGAACGGCATCAGCGAATTGCCGGGATCCGCTGATGGCAGTGCCGTGACCGCGTTGAGCTGCGTGATCGGCGTCAGCCGCGAATAGGCGTCCTGCGAAGCGATCCGCGGCAAGGCGAGCACGCTGACGAGATGCACCACGCCGCCCAGCAGCACGCCAGCGATGATCGTGAAGGCGAGGCGGATCATGGGCAGCCCACCGTCGAGATCATCGGCATCGGCGCGTCGCGCTGGGTCCGCGTCGCCACCCCGACCGGCGTATCGTAGAGCCGCAGCATCAGCGCGTAACGCTCGATGCCGCCCGTCGGCAGCCAGTTGCCGGCCCGCGAGCGCGAGGCGATGCGGATCTCGAACGTACCGTCGGAGCCGCGGATGATCTCCTGGCTGGTGAAGCCGTAGCGCTGCAGCGAATTCGCCACCAGACGGCCTTTGCTGTCGAACAGCGTCAGCGTCCAGAACCGCGCCGGCGGGGTGACGCCGCTGACGACGACGTCGCAACGTCCGTCGAGCGGCTTCTTCTTGTCATCGGTGGTGGCGGTGAAGCCGATGCCGTCGCCGGTGCCGACCGGCAATTCGCCGGAGCGGGCGATGGTCGCACGGTTGTAAGGATCGATGTCGGATGTGCCGTTTCTCGGCCGCGCGGTCCAGGCGCCGATCTTCAGCGTCCCGATATTGGTGCCGCGCGTCGCGGCCACATAGGTCGAGCCGAGCCCGATCCCGGCAGCAACGATCAGCGCGAGCAAGGTGATGAGGATCAGCCGCACGGCCCTAGAGCTCCGAAGCGATCACCGGCATCAGTTTTTTCGCGGCGTCGGTGCCGCCGCCTGGTCGCCGGCCGCCGTGACGTAATTCTCGGGGAAGGCCAGTGCGCTGGATGACGGCTTGTCCGATTTCGCCGGCGCGTTGGACGACGTCTTGCCCAAGGTCCTGGCGGCGTCGTCGAGCATTTTCTCGACCCGCACCAGGATATCGGCGCCGCGCTTGGTCAGCACCGGCGGCGGACCGGGCTTGGTCTCGAGTATCTTGGGCGCGGCGTTCGCGGCGGCATTCGCCTGCGCCGCCGGCTCCTTCGGCAGTTTCTGGCCCATGCCGACGCCGGGAATTTCCCGCACCTCGACGCCTTGATGCGCGGCAACCATGATGTCGTGCCAGGTCTGCGCCGGCAGCGAGCCGCCGGTCATGCGGTTGGTCGGCGAGTAGTCGTCATTGCCGTACCAGACCGCGCAGGTGAAGTTGCCTGTGTACCCGACGAACCAGGCGTCACGATAGGCGTTCGTGGTGCCGGTCTTGCCGGCGGTCGGAATACCGTCGAGCGCAGCACGCCGCGCGGTGCCTTCGCTCACCACATGGCTCATCATCCCTGCCATGTCGGCAGCAACGGACGCCGGGATCGCCTGCCGCGGCTGCGGCCCGTCGCGGTCCCAGCGCCATACCAGGTCGCCGGCGCCGGTGCGGACTTCCAGCACCGCATGCGGCGTGACGGACCGGCCCCTGTTGGGGAACGTCGCGTAGGCGACCGCATGCTCGACCACGGTGACTTCGTCGGAGCCGATCGGCAGCGATGGCGTATCGGGCAGCGGCGCCTTGAGGCCGAAACGGCGCGCCACTTCGACGATCTTGGCGCGGCCGGCTTTCGGGCCTTCCTTGCCGCCGAGTGCGATCGAGAGTTTCACCGGCACGACGTTGATCGAGCGCGTGATCGCCTGCGTCAGCGTCACCGAACCGGAATAGGAGTGGCCATAGTTCTGCGGGCACCAATTGCCGATGCACACGGGCCCGTCGACGATTTTCGAGTTCGGTGTGAACCCGTTCAGGAGCGCCGTGGTGTAGACATAAGGCTTGAACGACGAGCCCGGCTGCCGGTACGCGTCGGTCGCGCGGTTGAACTGGCTGGCGCCGTAGTCGCGCCCGCCGACCATCGCGCGCACGCCGCCGTCGAGATCGGACACGACGGTTGCCGCCTGGGTCGCGTGATAGTCGCGGCCGAACTGGCGGAGCTGGTTCTCGACCGCTTCCTCGGCGGCGCGCTGCACGTTCATGTCGATGGCGGTGCGGACCACGAAGACGCGCTCGGTATAGGATTTCGGGAAGGTGTCGACGAGCCTGCGCATTTCGTCGAACGCCCAGTCGAGATAGTAGTTCGGCGAATTCTCGTCGCGTCGGTCGACCGCAACCGCGGGATTGCGGCGGGCGCCGAACACCTGGCCCTCGGTCATGAAGCCGGCATCGACGAGGTTGTCGAGCACGACGTTGGCGCGGGCGCGCGCCGCCGGCAGGTTGATGTGCGGCGCGTATTTGGTCGGTGCCTTGAACAGGCCGGCAAGCATCGCGGCTTCCGCCAGATTGACGTCGCGCGCCGACTTGTTGAAGTAGAAATGGGCGGCGCCATCGACGCCGAAGGTGCCGCCGCCCATATAGGCGCGGTCGAGATAGAGCTTGAGGATCTCGTTCTTGCTGAGGCGGTGCTCGAGCCAGATCGCCAGGAATGCTTCCTTGATCTTGCGCTCGATGGTGCGCTCATTGTTCAGGAACAGGTTCTTGGCAAGCTGCTGCGTGATCGAGGAGCCGCCCTGGCGCACGCCGCCGGCCTGCGCGTTGGTGACGAGGGCGCGTGCGGTGCCGGCGATGTCGATGCCGAAATGGTCGTAGAAGCGGCGGTCTTCGGTGGCGAGGGTGGCTTTGATCAGGACGTCGGGAAAGTCTTCCAGCGGGATCGAGTCGTTATGCTTGATGCCGCGGCTGCCGATCGGGTTGCCGTAACGGTCGAGGAAGGTCACCGCGAGATCGGACTTCTTCAGCCAGTCGTCATCGGCGGTTTCGCGGAACGCCGGGATCGCGAGCGCCAGCAGCACGACCATGCCGCCGAGCCCCATGGTCGCGGCTTCCGACAGCGGCTCGATGAACACCCAGCGCTTCCAGCGGCCGACATAGAAGTTGTCCATGAAGGTGGAATAGCGCTCATAAAGCTCACGCAGGCCCCTGCCGGAGGAGAACAGCGTGGAGTCGATCCGCGCATCCAGGTCCAGAAAGAAGTTCCGGAGCTTGGTCGTCCACTGCGGCGGTAGGATCTGGCGCACCGGGGCCCTTGCTCGGTTAGAAACCGCTCACGTGCCCATCCATTTGGGCACCGGTCGAGCGTCTTGATTCCATGTTGCGGCAAACCCAAGGCGCTGCTCGCGCCAGTTGGGAGACTCGGTTATCGTTTCTATCTGAGCGGAGGCTATAAACCAATGGTGTTGCTTGCGATTTTAATGTCAGGCTGAACCTGTTTGTGAACTCGTTCGCGCGCCCGCAGATGGACCCGCTTGCGTGCCTGCCACTACCGCCCCTAGATGGGTTGTGAACCGACTTAAACCAAATTCTTCGATTTCCATGACCGCACCGCCCAAGCGCGCCTCCGCCCAAGAGGGATTTTTCTGGAAAACCAAGACGTTGGAGCAAATGTCCAATGTCGAATGGGAAAGCCTGTGCGACGGCTGCGGGCGTTGCTGCCTGGAGAAGCTCGAGGACGAGGACACTGGAAAAATCTACTTCACCCACGTCTCCTGCAAACTGCTGGATGCCGGGCGCTGCGCCTGCAAGGACTATCAGAATCGGTCCGACAAGGTTCCGGACTGCGTCCGGCTGACGCCCGAGAACGTCCGTACCCTCAATTGGCTGCCGCCGAGCTGCGGCTACAAACTGGTCGCGGAGGGCCGCGATCTCTATTGGTGGCACCCGCTGATTTCCGGCGACCCGAATACCGTGCACGAGGCCGGCGTCTCCGTGCGCGGCCGGGTGCAGGGAACCGAGGACGAGATCCCCGACGCCGAGCTCGAGGACCACATCGTGCGGTGGCCGGCGCTGCTGCCGAAGCGGGCGCGGCTGAAAAACCGGCCGAAATCGTAACGTCTTGTCCATGCGCGAAAATCACGTCATTGGGATGACGCGGCCTCGGAATGCGCCCATGCGCTGAGCCGCCTGCCTCAACAGGAATTTGCTGCCTACATTGCAGTCCATAGAACGATTCCATTGTGGCGTTGCGCCACAGCGAGATTTGCGCCCGAGATGAACAAGTTCGAACGGCAGAGCAGCAAACCTGCCGACCGACAGACGTTGCCTGCAGACGTAGCCGAAGAGCTGTCCCGCCTGCCGACCGAGGTGATCGACCTCACCGACGCGCCTCCTTTGGCGCCGCCGGCTCCGCTTGCCCCTGACGAAGTCCGCACCATCGTGATCAGCCTGATGCTGACGATGTTCCTGGCGGCGCTCGACCAGACCATCGTCGCGACCGCGCTGCCCACCATCGGCCGCCAGTTCGGCGACGTCTCCAACCTGTCCTGGGTGATCACGGCCTATCTGCTGGCATCGACCGCGGTTGCGCCGGTATTCGGCACGCTGAGCGACATCTATGGCCGCCGCGCCATGATCATCACCTCGCTCAGCCTGTTCATCGTCGGCTCGATCCTGTGCGCGATTGCGCCCAACATGCCGGTATTGATCCTGGCGCGCGGCCTGCAGGGGCTCGGCGGCGGCGGCATCATGCCGGTCGTGCAGACCGTGATCTCCGACGTGGTCAGCCCGCGCGAGCGGGGTCAATACCAGGCCTATTTCAGCAGCGTCTGGATGGCCGGCGGCATCGCGGGTCCGGTGATCGGCGGCGTGTTCGCCGAGCATCTGCACTGGTCGATGATCTTCTGGATCAACCTGCCGCTCTCGTTTGCCGCACTGGCGCTGCTGTTGCCGAAGATGGGCAAGATCCCGGTGTTCCACCGCAGGCGCAAGGTCGACTGGCTTGGCGGCATCCTGCTGATGGCATCCGCGGTTGTGTTCATGCTGGTGCTGACCTGGGGCGGCAACCATTTTGCCTGGTTGTCGCCGGTGATCATGGCGATGATTGGTGCGTCGTTTGCGCTCGCTGCCACCTTCGTGTGGCACGCGGGCAGGGCGGACGAGCCGTTCCTGCCGCTGTCGCTCCTGAGCGGAACGGTCGTTCCTTTCGCGATCGTCGCAGGCAGTTGCGCGCTCGGCGCGATCGTCGGCCTGACGGTGCACCTGCCGCTCTATTATGAGGTGGTCTATCACCTCAGCGCCAGCGAGGCTGGGCTGGCGCTGATCCCGCTTGCCGCGGTCTCGACCTGCGGCGCGGCGATCGCCGGCCGGACCATGGCGCGCGCCAGGCATTACAAGCGCGTGGCGATCGTCGGCACCTCGGTCGCCGCCCTCTGCGGCGTGGCGATGGCGATGACCACGCTGCCGCTGTGGGGGCTGCTCACGCTGATGTCGGTCTTCGCGCTCGGCCTCGGCACGACGTTTCCGATCAGCGTGGTCTCGCTGCAGAATGCCGTGGCGCGCTCGCAGGTCGGCACCGTGACCGGTGCGATGAATTTCTTCCGCGCGCTGATGGCCTCGTTTGCGGTGGCGGCGTTTGCCGCGATCCTGCTGATGGCGCTCGGCGCCGACATCTCGCTCGCCGGCGAACATCATGGCGCGGTGAGCTCGATTCCGGTCGCCGACATGACCACCGCCTTCCGCTTCGTCTTCGGCGCCGCCGCCGTGCTGCTCGCAACTGCGGCGCTGTGCATCACCATCATGGAAGAACGGCCGCTCGCAGGCCCCACGCGCCAGGTGGACGTGGCGGAGTAGGGCGGATCGAGCGGTTCGATTTGTAGGATGGGCAAAGCGACAGCGTGCCCACCGTCAAGTGCTCCGCTCGCGATGGTGGGCACGCTTCCGCCGGAGCTCGTTTGAGCCGCGGTGCATGAAGTCGCTTTGCCCACCCTCATATGGGGCTTTGTGAGTCAAGGCTCTCAGCGAACAGGGTTGGGTTGGGTTTTTGCGGTGAGAGGGCGGCGCGCGGAGCCATGCGTAGCGCAGCGCGACGACCGGGCCCCG
>NZ_JBVAPG010000420.1:0-1060 GCF_055413685.1 Bradyrhizobium sp. LeoA1Lang
TGTCCGTCGTCAGATAATTTGAGACAGATCAAGCTTTTCGAGAAGGGAGGCTCTGGCTCATCAGGGGTTAGAGTTTAAGCGGCCTGCAGCTGATGCTGCAAGCGGCGGTTTGCGATAGTGACAAGCTTGATGCGTTTGCGTTCTGCAAGGATCGCTTCCGCCCTGCCGAAGTAGACATCGGCAGGTGTGAGGTTGTCGATGCTCTCATGATAGCGGACGTGGTTGTAGTGTTCGACGAAGGCGCGTACCTGCCGTTCGAGATCGCCAGGCAGGTAGTAATTGCTGAGCAGAATGCGGTTCTTCAGAGTCTGATGCCAGCGCTCGATCTTTCCCTGGGTCTGAGGATGATATGGAGCGCCGCGCACATGCTGCATGCCCTTATGGTCGAGCCACTTGGCCAGATCGTCCGCGACGTAACTCGAACCATTGTCGCTGAGAAGCCTCGGCCGGTGCGCGACGGTGATGTGGTCAAGGCCGGAGGCCGCGAGTGCCTGGTCGAGCGTGGCCGTGACGTCGGAGGCGCACATCGTGGGACCAAGCCTCCAGGCCACGATGTAACGCGAGAAGTCGTCGAGCACGGTCGACAGGTAGTACCAGCCCCAGCCGGTGATCTTGAGGTAGGTAAAGTCGGTCTGCCAGAGCTGGTTGATGGCGGTGGTCTTGTCCTTGAACTCGTTCGCCGCCTTGATCACCACATAAGCCGGGCTGGTGATGAGGTCATGTGCCTTCAGCAGCCGATAGACCGACGCCTCGGAGACAAAATACTTCCGTTCGTCGGTGAAGCGCACGGCCAGTTCGCGCGGCGACAGCTCCGGAAGCTCCAGCGCTAAATCAATGATCTGGCCCCGCACATCGTCGGGGATGCGATTCCAGACCCGGTCAGGTCGGGACCGATGATCGGCCAGCGCTTCAATGCCACCCTCACAGTAGCGATTATACCATCTATAAAACGTGGCGCGTGGGATCCCGAGCTTGTCCAGCGTGCGCTTGGCCGGCAGATGCGACTGCTCGACCAACTGGATGATCTCGGCCTTCTCGGACGCAGGGTATCTCATGCCTC
>NZ_JBVAPG010000421.1:0-1055 GCF_055413685.1 Bradyrhizobium sp. LeoA1Lang
GTGCGGCCCTTCAAGCTCACCACAATCCCATGACGATCAAGCCCGTTGCCCATGTCACAAGGGCCGCGTAACATTCATTCTGGCAACGTCGGCCCGACGTAGTTCAACACCGATCGGGACATCCCCCGTTTCTCTCCTTGGCTCATTGCGGGTCGCGGCGAATTGGCAACTGCTCTCCTGAGCGAGTTGGCCAGGGCTCTGGGCGAACAACTCGGGTCTGAAGTCCAAGAAGCCTTTGCATCGTTCCTAAAGAGGCTGTCAGAACTGGCTCCAGTAGCAGGCACGGGACTCGACTTTGCTACTGGAATACCGATCGGTAGTTTTTTGTCTGCAGGAGCGCCTTGGTCTGCATCGGCAGCGACGAAACTAACACGTGGCCCCACGCTTGATGAGCTTCGAGAGAAACTGAGAGCCATATTGAGACGGTTATCGGACCGAAGAATATTGGTGATAATAGACGACCTTGATCGACTAATGCCCGACGAGGCCACCGAAATGGTTTCATTGGTGAAGACCCTTGGGGACTTACCAAATGTAATCTACTTGCTGAGTTTTGATCATGGCAACTTAACCAAACTAATATGCGAAGGCACAAAGCTCGACGGAAAGGAGTATCTGAACAAGATTATCCAGTATCCGGTTCACTTGCCCCCCATTCTCGGGAATGGATTGAGCAAAGTGCTTAATGCGGACATCTCGGAGTTTCTGGGCGAACTGGATGCTGAAGAAATTGGAAGGATAGGTCGTACTTGGCACTTCGTATTTCGACATTATCTCAAGACGCCACGTGACGTTCGTCTTTACACAAATGCACTAGCGGTATCTCTTTCGTCACAAAGAGACTTTGTCGATCCAATTGATCTGATGTTGCTCGAGCTACTTCGATTACATGAGCCTGAGCTCTATGGCTGGATCAAAGAGAACTTGGAGGGGATGTCCCGGGTTCTGTTGAATTACTGAAGAGGTCGGCGTTGCCCACCTTGAGCCGGTAGGCTCGGGGTGCTGATTCCACAAAGGAGAGCAACGCCATGACGAGAGATATCACACCGGCTGGT
>NZ_JBVAPG010000422.1:0-996 GCF_055413685.1 Bradyrhizobium sp. LeoA1Lang
AGCAGTGCAGGGAACAACGTGCTCTGTCCGCGATCAACCCCCTCTACGAATCCCGCCATCGCTCGTCCCCCGCCGATTCACTGGAGAATAATAGCAGAGGCACAGTTTTCACACGGCCTGGGCCAGAAGCAGGCAATGGTGTATATTGCGCTGAGGCGCCCGCCGCCCCATGAGCCTTGGCACCGGTCAGCTTCGGCCACGTCCAGACTCACGCGCCGCAACACGGCCCTTGCATGCGAGCGACCTGGAGCGGATGCTTGTTGAAGGCATGCGACCGCCATCTGGGAAGGGATGGCTACCCATGTACAGAATCGAACACTTTGCGCCGGTTTTCGAAATTGCTTTCACGCTAAGCGCGCTCTTCTATTACGTTGAGTTGCGCGAAGTCGCCGTAGAGCGGTTGAGGGATGCTTTGGATACCATTGCGGCCGCTCAAACATCGGCCGAGCAAGCGATCAAGGATAGAATCCGCGACCTGATAAAAACCGACATACCGCCCGGAGGAATGCTCAGCCTGGGCTCCAGAACCAAGGAAGTAGACGCAAAACTGTCTGACCTTGAGAGCGAGAAAGAACGCGTGATGCTGCAATGGATATTCCTAAGATGGGCCTCGAGAATGATCGCCTACTGCAATCTCACAACGCACGCGCTAGCAGTTCTCTCAACAGTCGTCTCCCTTGGTGCCCTGGTTTATTCGGGATTTGATCCGCACCGGGATTTTGGCTGGCAGGACATCACCATACTTTTGGCGCTGTCATACGCATCGATCACTTGGAATCTCCTCTTCTATATGCTCGCGCTGCCGGGATTGAATAGAGCGCTAGCGTCTTAAAAGCTTCAGCTTCAATCAACGATACTTCGCTTTGGGTCCAGGCCGTGTGAAAACTGTGCCTCTGCTATTATTCTCCAGTGAATCGGCGGGGGACGAGCGATGGCGGGATTCGTAGAGGGGGTTGATCGCGGACAGAGCACGTTGTTCCCTGCACTGCTCGACGA
>NZ_JBVAPG010000423.1:0-996 GCF_055413685.1 Bradyrhizobium sp. LeoA1Lang
ACGGCTGGCAGACCCTCGCCAGCAAGCCCATTGCTCAGCCGGTTGATCTTGCCGCCTGAGCAGATATCATCCGTTCACCGGAGACTCGCGACGGACAAATTCCAACCAAGTTCGCGACGGCACCACTGTTAGCCCCGACTTATAATGTCCGAAGAGAAGAAATCAGTGAGTGGTTTGGAAATTTCGGGTTCGATCTCAGAAGCAGGATAGTTCCGAATTTCTTGCCCGCACCGCTGAATGTAAATGAATATCTCAATACACATCAGGATTTCTCCGACGCCTTGATGAGAAAGCATGGCTTTAGTCTTGATGCCATCATCTACACGATCTGGGCAGTGAACCAACTTGTGCTCTTTCCATTTGCGGCCCTCGTCGGAGCCGACGAGGACACCATAAAGCGCCTTCTCTTTCAAAATCTCGTAAATCTCTGTCAACGAGGCTACCGCATAATCTCGGTAGAGAAAGACACGACAATCGTAATAAAGGTGATCAGGACGTGGACTCAATTTCCGTCCACCATACCCGACGATGAATTGCGAAAAGCAATCAACTTTCTCAAGCTCTCGCCGGACGCCCAGCATGCGATCTCTCTTTGGACAACCGGACCGAGGGACCTTTTGATCGCGTTCAACGATGAACACACCCTCGTCGATCAAGAGCCAGTTGCCAGCATTCTGCAGACACTTTTCTTCGGCGTTCAGTACAATCAAACTGGTAGGGGAACACTATTTGAAGTGGAGTTCCGACAAGCCCTTGAACGCGGCGGCTTTTCGGTAAAGTCGGGAATACTGCAACCGCAAATCGGCGATCCGCGAGAACTGGACGCGGCAGTCGTAGTCCAAAGGAAGCTAGTGATAGTCGAGTGTGTGTCGGGTGCCGTCGCGAACTTGGTTGGAATTTGTCCGTCGCGAGTCTCCGGTGAACGGATGATATCTGCTCAGGCGGCAAGATCAACCGGCTGAGCAATGGGCTTGCTGGCGAGGGTCTGCCAGCCGT
>NZ_JBVAPG010000424.1:0-991 GCF_055413685.1 Bradyrhizobium sp. LeoA1Lang
CTCTGGGTGGGCATCGGCCTTCCTCGTTCACTGACGAGGCAGTTCCTAAGCCGGTTGAGTTGTCGGCCGAAGCGGGCTGAGCTGCTGAAAACTTGCTCACGATCCCGCGAAATCCGTGCTCACGATCCCGCGAAACATGCACCGACAGCTGCAGATCGACTTCGGGGAGCGGCTGGTCGAGATCGGAGGATCGAAAGTCAAGGCATTCATGTTCGTGGCGACGCTCGGCCACTCGCGATGGCTTCATGTGCGTGCGTTCCGGGCTGAGAAGCAGGAGCATTGGTTTGCCGGGCTCGAGAGTACATTTACGACTCTCGGCGGTGTGCCGGAGGAAGTTCTGATGGACAAGACGCCATCGGCCCACACATACACGTATCGTCGCGCCGACAAATCGCGCCTCTGCCAGCGCTCGTACTCGCCTTGCCACTCCGCGGTCAGCCGGGAAATCACCGCGGGCGACAGGTTCGGTGCGTCCTTGCCCAGCAAGGCCGTCAGCGCCTCCTGGAAATCGCCGGTCGAGATGCCGCGCAGGTACAGAATCGGCAACAGCGCATCCAGGCTTCTGGTCCGCCGTACCCACAGCGGCAGGATCGCCGAGCCGAACCGGATCCGCTCACTATCGCCGGCCGCCCCACGGTCGCGAATCTTCGCCCGCGCGACCTCGACCGGACCGATGCCCGTCGCAATCGTTCGCACCGGGCCGTAACCATGCCGCACGACACGGGCGCGTCCGTCGGCAAGCTTCAAATCCTTCATCGTGGCAAGAAAGGTCTCGACTTCGACCTCGACGGCCTGCGCCAGAAGCTGCCGCGCACCAGCACGCAGGATATTGGTCAGTGGATCGTCGATCTCGTCGGGCTGACGGAGCGGGACAATGTTGCTAGTCTCGTTCATGGCGTATCGCTCTCCTTGAGAGATCCCATGGGGTGGATTGCAGTCGTATTTCTTGCAGAATAAGGCTGCCTAAACACTCATCCCGAAGGTGATCATG
>NZ_JBVAPG010000425.1:0-991 GCF_055413685.1 Bradyrhizobium sp. LeoA1Lang
GCGGCAGCGAAATAAAACGCGAGACCGCATCAAATGGATGTTCACAACCGACAAAGCCCGCGCCAAACTCCGCCGCGCCTATCCCGCTGCAGCCAAAGAGTCAAAACCACTGTGATGAACCACTAGTAGACAGTTTTCTATACCTACTAGTTGGTAGATTGCGCGGCGCAGTTTGACACTTAGCTCGAGACGGTGCGCCGCTCGCCGTCCGATCGCTTCTCAGAAAAGGTAGACCTGCATCGTCAACGCCGCGCGGAAAGTCGGTCCAGCAATGGATTGAGAATCGTCCCGAACGTCTTTGGATCGCCATACGCTCGTGCGGACAACATCGCGCCGTGGACAGTTGCCATGAACGTTTCGGCCTCCACGTGCGGCGTTGTCACGAGTTGCAAGCGTCCCTGCTGCGAGCCACGCTCGAGCACTGAGGCAAGCCAATTCGACAACCAGCGAAAATGCGCTCTGACTTCGATTGCGACCTCTTCCGGCAAGACAGGAAGCTCACTCGCGAGCAGCGCGCAAACGCAAAAGGGGGCGCTCGCGTTAGTGATGCAGGCTTCCCAGTACGCGGTATAACTGCGGAGTAGTTCGATCGGATCTGAGATATTCCGTTCGAGATGGGCAATTCCTGCTCGAGCCTCTTCGCGATAACGAGCAACCAACGTGCGAACGAGGTCCACCTTGCTGGGAAAATGATGGTGGATGCTTGGTTTCCGGATTCCCACCACGTTCGCAACGTCCGCATAGCTGAAGCCGTGGTACCCTCCGGCAATTATGAGAGAGCGCGCGCAAGCCAGGATGTCGTCGGCAGTCGTTGAAGGATTACTCATAACGCTACCCTACCTTCTAGTCGGTAGATCGTCAAGCACTAGGCTGTGTGGACTCTTGGGATTCTCAAATCAGACGGAACGTGATTCAAGGCTTTCTTTTAGGAGGAAGCCTTGGGGGTTCTGGATCGGCTCGTTCTGAACGACACGCAATGGGACCGTATCTC
>NZ_JBVAPG010000426.1:0-981 GCF_055413685.1 Bradyrhizobium sp. LeoA1Lang
CTTGCCATCGATAGTGGCTGATGAAAAAGCGGCTGTCGAGTAAAGCCTTGAATAGGCTCATCTTCCAAAAGGAAGCAGATATCGATCGCACGTGATGCGATAAGCGATCTCATGCGCAGAATGTCACACGCAACCAGACGGAGATGCACTTTCGGTAGCAGCACCCTGCAGGCTTCCATAAACTCGCTAGCCCAGCACGCCGCAAACCCCGATGACATGCCAAGCCTTACTAAGCCTTCCGGTTCTTCTGCCACTGACCGGACCATGCGGCCCAGCTGTTCCACCTGCTCAATGATCGAGGCCGCCTCACGGTAGAAGAGTTCGCCTGCGACGGTTGGATGAATGCCGCGTCCACCGCGCCGGAGCAGTGCGACGCCAAGCTCAGCTTCAAGGGTAGTCATTTGCTGACTGAGGGCGGGCTGCGCCACGTGCAGCATGTCTGCCGCCCTCGTAAAGCTACCAGCATCCACGATGCCCAAGAAATAGCGGAGATGACGAAGTTGCAGGAAGTTAGGTGACATCAGTCGCGTTCGATTTCGGCAGCTCTGTTAGAGCCATCAGCATCATTTAGCACCCCTCTCATGCGCTCGGGCAAGGCTTCGACTCTGATAATAGTCTTGAGCATTGATTTGCAACAAGGTAGCGGCATGCCTACACCCTGACGCCGCGTGAGATTCAAACGCTTCAGGTGCGACTAAACGCCCTCGCCATCGACGCCCGTCTTTCGGGGGCGCAGTTTGGGGAGGTTATGCAAAGCTGTTGGTGCGTGGTGCCGACGGGTTCGTCTGCTCACCGTCTCTCCTGATTCGCGGGACAATCTTGCCCACCGTCAGGCAGAAAATCCACTTGTCGCCCTGGAGCTATGCGGGAAACTGGGTGATGACGGACTGAGATAGGCGGCGTATCGAGGCGGGTGTCGAAGCCTGCCAGAACCTCACATGGGATGGTTCGTGTCAAGGCCATCAATCGCAATGCATCAGC
>NZ_JBVAPG010000427.1:0-971 GCF_055413685.1 Bradyrhizobium sp. LeoA1Lang
GTCACCGGCGAGCGACAACACGCCTCAAGCACCTTGCGATCTTTCCGCGAAAGGTGGACTTCTCTTGCTTCGGGGATCATCCATATCTTGAATCACGACTCACGATCCAAGAAAAGTGGGTACTAGTTCCACGAGGAGAGATGGTGTTCAGCCAGGGTGAACATCATGATGGCATCTTCATCATCAGGCGCGGCCAGGTCCGGGTCTATTACTCCGCCCCTTCCGGCCGGGAGATCACCCTCGCTTATTGGACGCATGGACATTTCATCGGAGGCCCAGAGATCTCAGGCTTCGGTGTACACATGTGGTCCGGCGTGGCGATTGAGGACTGCGAGATCACTGGATTGCCCCGCCGCACATTGCAGAAGCTCCTTCTGCAGATGCCGTCGTTCGCACTGGCTTTGATCGACGGACTGATCGCCAAGGGCAAGTGCTACTCTTCCATGGCGCAGATGCTGGGCACACGCTCGGTGATCGAGCGGCTGGCACAATATCTATTGAACCTGGCTGAACTCTACGGGATTGCCGATGGCAACACAGTTGTCATCAACCGCAAGGTCACCCACGACCAGATTGCTGCAATGGTCGGCTCCACGCGCCAATGGGTCACGATGATGATGAAGCGCTTTCAGACCAAATACATCATCAGCATCGAGGGCAACATCATCCGTATCAATCGGCTCGATCAACTCAAGAAGATCCTGTTCAAGGATTAGCGCGCCTCAATCCGTTGGAGCGCCCAGCTCACGGTCTTCCTGACGCGGATTACCGTCGCGGGCGCGTGCAACCAGCGCGTCGCGAGCGGAGGGATCAGCGATCTCACCAAGCGCAGCAGCGGCATCCTTGCGTAAGCGGTAAGAGCTCCCACGTTCGCAGTGATCAGCGGGCGCGTGCGTAGCGGATCGGCATCCAGTATTGGCGCAGCGCCTCGACGGCCGCTGGGATATCGAGGTGGGCATTGCGAAGAAAGT
>NZ_JBVAPG010000428.1:0-960 GCF_055413685.1 Bradyrhizobium sp. LeoA1Lang
TCGGGCTCGGGGTGAGGCCGGATCAGCCGGTCGCGATCTGCCTTGAGCGCAGCGTGGCGATGGTGGTGGGGCTGCTGGCGATCCTGAAGGCGGGCGGCGCCTACCTGCCGCTCGATCCGGCCTATCCGTCGGCGCGGCTGCGCCAGGTGCTCGACGATGCGGCGCCGCTTTTGGTGCTGGCCGATGCGGCCGGCCGCGCCGCGCTGGGCGCCGATGCGCTGCTCGATCTGACGGTGGTCGATCTGGAGACGGCGACGCCGGTCTGGGCGGCGCTGCCGGCGACGGACCCGGATGTGCGCGCCCTCGGGCTGAGCTCGCGCCATCTCGCTTATGTGATCTACACCTCGGGATCATCAGGCATGCCCAAGGGCGTCATGGTCGAGCATCGGGGAATGACCAATTATCTGTCCTGGGCCTGCGATGCTTACGCGCCCAGATCATCCTCCGTGGTCTCCTCGCCTCTGACCTTCGATGCGACCGTTAACAGCCTGTTTGCGCCTCTGATCTGTGGTGGCCATGCACAGCTTGTCATGGAGGGAGACGAGGTCGAGGGGCTAAAAGCAAAGATCAGCTCGGAATGCGGGCTCATCAACATCACCCCGAGCCATCTGGATGCTCTTGGGCAACAGATGCTGGCGGACTCGGCCGCCAGCCAAGTTGGCTTGTTTATTATCGGCGGTGAAGCGCTGTCGCCTTCAACAATCGAGTTGTGGCGCAGGATCCAGCCCACGGCCAGAATGGTGAATGAGTATGGCCCCACCGAAGCAGTTGTCGGCTGTCTCTTTTATGACATTCCGACCGAACTAGCTGCATCTACGAACATCCCGATCGGCCGTCCGATCGCGAACGCGCGGGTCTACCTGCTTGACGGTCATGGTGCGCCGGTTCCGTTTGGTGCGGTGGGGGAGCTTTACATTGGCGGGGCGGGGGTCGCGCGGGGCTATCTGAAGCGGCCCGAGC
>NZ_JBVAPG010000429.1:0-948 GCF_055413685.1 Bradyrhizobium sp. LeoA1Lang
AGTCACCTTCCTGCCTGGCATCAAGCATGGCATTTGCCATCGTTACACCTCCACCGATCCGCTCATGCCAGGCTGTATCGCGCGCAAGCCGAAGGATGGCTAGGTGGGGGCCTCATGCCGGTTACGATCAAGTGAAACGCATTTCAAGCGTAACAGGACCGCTCTATCGCTCAGGCGGCGGGATTGCAGATGCGACGGCCCCATCGGGCTAAGGGAAATGTCGGCTCAGGGTCAAAAGCGCCGCTTAGAAGGTTGATCAGTCACTTCCGGTCTATCCCGATAAACAGACCAATTTCAGAACCCGCGCGGACTTCGCATCAGACCGGCGGAAAGTCCGCTTCTCCTGCATTCTGCGCTGTCGCGATCGAACTTTATTAATCTGCTCATCCACCTTTTAACCCTTTCGAAGTAGACAATGGAGTCAGGCAGCGGCGGTGCATATGATGAGTGGCGAAGACCCTGTTACCAGCCTCCTCAATGTCGATCTCGACATACGTGGCAATGCTCGCGACGTTGCAGATTTCTTGAATTCGCTCGACTCCTCCGTCGTTGTGCTTAATGGCACCGGCCAAGAAGCATCCCTGGAGCTCGCTAAGGATCATTCCACACTCGAAGAAGCCGTATTGGGTCTAGTTGAGTTTGTCAGCGCACTTCAACCTGAACGCAAGAATATCTGGGACCGGCTTGACTTTCGGAGGCTCAACGTGGGCATCCAGGCTGCTTGCAAGCCTCACGTAGCACTGTTTGCCATCTCGACTAAGGCACTTGAAATGACGGCGGCTCTTCGATTTGAAATCCTTTTTACGGTTTATGCGCCGGTACAGGGGATGTCCCGATCGGTGTTGAACTACGTCGGGCCGACGTTGCCAGAATGAATGTTACGCGGCCCTTGTGACATGGGCAACGGGCTTGATCGTCATGGGATTGTGGTGAGCTTGAAGGGCCGCA